>DATJPW010000247.1:0-2922 GCA_035506215.1 Desulfomonilaceae bacterium | reverse complement strand
TGACCTCTTCTAAATCCACAACGATGCGGTGGCCTTGTCCTTCGTCTTCGAAGAGTCTTTGCAACTCTGCCACCTCTTCCGCCCTTATTCGACCACTGAGGCTAAAAGCCACGACCTCACCTTCAGTCGATATCTGGATTCTCAAGGTCATCGATTCTCTCTTGAAACGACTATCAATCCAGGTTAAATTTCTCATCCAACTTTTAATTAGCAATGCGAATGCCACTCGCAACTTATTGAAATTACATGATAGTGTAAATTACTAAGTCGCGAATTTTCGTAAATTTACGATAACACGTGAAAAATAATCTGGATTTTCAGGGAGAAGTTTTGCTGTTATGCGGTATTGAAGAGATGTTTATTGATCTTGAGGGATCTGATCTTCGATTCCAGAGTTGAGGCCGGAATGCCGAGCTTGGCAGCTGCACCAAAGGGGCCGGACACCCGGCCTCTAGTTTCAAGCAAGGCGGCCTCAATCAACTCTTTTTCTTGAGTCACCAGCTTGTCGGTGAGCGGCTGGCCGGCCGGCTCCATCTGACGGAACTCCCAAACGAGCCAACTCTCATCGACCGACAAGAACTCCGTGTCACAGAGGATAACCGACCGTTCGATCACATTTTGCAGCTCCCGGATATTGCCCGGCCATGGGTACGACTGAAGCAGATCCAGAGTCTTCTTGTTGGCGCCCCGTATTTTCTTCCCTGCTTTACTGGCATATCGATCGATGAAGTACTCAACCAGCATGGGGATGTCCTCTTTTCGTTCGCGCAGGGGAGGTATTTCAATGGGGAATACGTTCAGCCGATAGAATAGATCTTTCCGAAAGATGCCGGCATCTATGGCGGCCTTCAGTTCACGATTGGTGGCGGCAATCACCCGCACGTTTGCCCGAATCGCTTTATTCCCACCCACACGCTCAAATTCGTGCTCCTGCAGAACACGCAAGAGGGCAATCTGGATTTCATTCGGGAGTTCCCCGATTTCATCCAGGAAGATCGATCCTCCTTCTGCCAGCTCGAAGCGGCCTAGGCGCCGCTGGTGGGCCCCTGTGAAGGCTCCCTTCTCATGGCCGAATAATTCCGAGGCGATCAACGGTGTGGGAATAGAAGCGCAATTCACACTCACAAAAGCGCGTGAGGAGCGCTTTGAACGCTTGTGTATAGCTCGAGCGACGAGTTCCTTGCCAGTGCCGGTCTCACCGGTGATGAAGACGGTGGAATCCGTTGGCGCGACCTTCGTGATATTTGCAAGCACAGCTTTCAGAACAGGTGAGGCGCCCACAATCTCCTCGAACATTGATGCTTTGTCAATTTCTTCGCGGAGCGCGATATTCTCTTTACTGAGTTGGTCGCTCAGCTTCTTGATTTCGTCGAGCGCCTTATGGAGACTATCTTCGGTCTGCTTTTGGTCCTCGATGTCGTGGAGCGTTCCATACCACTTGACTATGTTTCCCTTCTCGTCGCATAGTGGAACGCCCGCAACGATGAACCAGCGGTACTCTCCGTCGGCGCGACGCAACCGCACCTCGTCCTGAAATGGCACGCCTTTAGCCGAGGACTCGTAAAAGACATCCAGGTGCCTCCCAAGGTCGTCCGGGTGAACTGAGGCCTGCCAGCCCAAACCAGTCGCTGAAAGGCCCGTATAGTCAGCCCAGCGCTTGTTCATCAATACATTGGAGCCGTCAGGCAGTGCGCTCCACACCATCGCGGGAATGGTTTCAATCACACTGCGAAGCTCCTTTTCACTGCATCGCAACGCCTCATCTGCGTGCTTGCGTTCTGTCACATCCATCGCGGTACCGAAATATTCGACGACTTCTCCGGCTTTATCGAGGACCGGATGCCAAATGACGTGGAGGTGCTTGACGGTCCCATCGCTCAACAGGACCCTGTAATCTTGCGTAAAATCAGCTTTCTCACGGAATCCCTGAAGACAGCTTTTAGAAACCCTGTCGAGATCGTCCGGATGCACAAGTCGGCGGGTCTCGTCATAATCCGGGATCCCCTGTCGAGGGTCCAATCCAAAGATTCGGAACAGTTCCTCGGACCAGTAAAGCGTTTTCCTGCTCCCGGGGCTGTAGACGAAACTGCCGGTGTGGCTGAGCCTCTGCGCTTCCGTCAGGTAGGCTTCGCTGCGCTGGAGCTGTCGGGTCAGGTGTTCGTGCTCAGTAACATCCATTACAGTGCCGACAATAGTTTCCAAGCGGGTAAGTCGCTGCGCTTCCGAAAAAAGAGCTTCATTTTGCCGGAGGTCATTTTCCTTTCGCTTTCGTTTATCGATATCTATAATATCTTTTTCCCTCTGCCCGTTATGCAAGATGACACTACGGCGCATATTTCTGTTCCTCGCTGCTTCTTTATAATCTTAATATTCAAGAGCTGACAGATGGACCGGCTATATCCCCAATCATCTTGGTTTTGGCCATCTCATATCAAACTCTCACTCACCAACCTGTCGTGGGAGTTCAGGATTCGGTTCCCCGCTAAATGTCAAGTAGAGGAACAGAAGCGACGGAGCGAGAATGATAATGCCCATCACCAGCACCAGGAAATATCCACGGAGCGTGGCGTAAGGCGCCGCTGCAGCAGCCAGGGTAAGCTGCCCGATAAGGAGGTCCGGGTACATGGCTGCCGCGAATCCGGTGATTGTCAGGGTAACGGTTCCCGCGGCCATGATCTGTGCCCACAAAAACCTGCATCTCCAGAGCTGTATCTCTGTAGTGATGCCCGAAATCACGGCCAGTACGACAAAGATAGTCGCCCAGGAGCCAAGGAGACGGCCGGCAAAGAGGGGAGCATCGACCATGGCAACGGGAATCTCCACTGTGGTCAGGATGCCGAGCACCAGGCCGGCGATCATCCCCCGTTGCCTGAAATCTCTCCGCAACTCCCCTTCGGTGCGCACCGTCATGTAAATCGGCGC
>DATJPW010000246.1:0-12084 GCA_035506215.1 Desulfomonilaceae bacterium | reverse complement strand
TGAAAGACTATATTGTGGGGCTTCAAAGGCTTGGTCTTGAAAAAGTACGGGAGCCGGTCGTCGGCGGCACCTAAGCCCGCGGCATGGTTGAATTCGCGCTCTACCCGCAGGACCTGCTTTCCGAATTCAACAACGTCGTCCAGTCTCATATTCCAACCGTACACTGCGTTGAGCATTTTCGGTATTGCTTCAAGACCGCTGGATATATCAAGTATCGCGAACGCAGTGAATACACACAATCCGGCGCTATCCACCGCTGCAGTGGCTATCTGCAAGTTGCGCGAGAGGTCTACCTGGCCCTCCGGTTTCAACGGATCCACATACCCGCCTACCTTCATAATGTTTGTAGCGACGGCATATCCGGCAGTATGGTCAGCCCCCATCGGGCTTGTAGCGTAAGTGACCCCGACCCCCATGACCGCCCTGGGATCGTACGCGGGAAGACCCTGGCGTTTTACTACCGGAACCTGATCTACTCCCAAGGCCTGACCGGTTAGCGCTGCTCCACCTCCGAGTATGCGGCCCAGATAGGTCCCGCTGCCTATCTCGTGAACCAGCTCAATGGCTCCTTCGGCATCTCCGAATTTCTTGACTCCGGCATACATAGCTACGGCCACCGCGCACCCTACTTCAATGGTATCCAGTCCATAATCATCGCAGAGATAACTGATCTTCGCGATGGCATCCAGATCGTCTATCCCGCAATTGGCGCCATTGGCCCAGATTGTTTCATATTCGAAGCCCGAGGTCAGATACTTCTTGTCTTTGTCGTTGTACACATTGGAACACTGTATGATGCACGTCGTGCATGCTGAATGAGTGGTGGAGCCATCGCGTTCCTTTATAATGTCATGCATGGTCTCCCCGCTGATCTTTTGTGCTCCCTCGAATTGACCTTCACTGAAGTTTCGAGTAGGAAATCCGCCCGCTTCGTTGATCAGATTCACCAGCACGTTCGTGCCATAGACAGCGAGACCGCCACCAGGTTTGGTCACCGGATGTTCCCGCAGCGCGTCCCTGAATATAGCCGAAGAGGCCTTGAATGCTTCCGCGTCGTGATAAGCGACTCCGCTGGTGCCTTTGTCGTCAATCACGATGGCTTTTACACCCTTCGAGCCCATTACCGCGCCTACGCCCCCTCGGCCGGCATGCCTGGCCGGCAAACCCATTGTGTCTGTAACCGCGACAGAAGCCGACGACATCAGCATCTCACCCGCTGAGCCAATCGAGACTACTCCAACCTTGTCACCATGTTTAGCCTTGAGGCGCTCGCAAAGTTCAAAGTTGTTAAGGCCCTTCAAGTCATCGGCAGGGAGGAGTTTCGCTCCGTCTTTGTCCACAAAGAGATAAAAGAGCTTGCCTGCAGGCGGGCTTTGCTCAAAGACTATCCCCGCGATGTTCAAACGGCCCAGCTTGAATGAAGCCGTGCCGCCTACGTTACTCTCCTTGATGCCCCCTGTCAGTGGGCTCTTGGCGCCCACGGATAAGCGGCCGGAATTGGCGCACGTCGTGCCGGAAAGAAGCCCGGACGCAATGATCAGTTTGTTTTCCGGGCCTAGTGCATGACACTGCGGTGGCACCTCCCGTGCAACTATGCACGAAGTGAGTCCCCGCCCCCCCAACCGCTCGTATTCTCCTGCCAAGTCTTCATACCGGAGCTTTCCCTGACTCATGTCGACACGGATAAGTTTTCTCATGGTTACCCCCTTGAGCAAAGGCGTCAAAACGTTGGCCGTCGGTCGCGAAAGATCATTCGGATAAATTGTCTGAACCTGCCATCAGTCTAATGGCCTAATAGTGGGGGTGTCAAGGAAAATTAGTAAGAAAATTGAGCAGTTATGGCATTTTTGACATAACCCTGCGTCTCCAAACCCTTGCTCAGGATGGCTACCCATACTAAGTTTTCAGGGGGATGATGCATCCCGTTGAGGGGTTCCAGAATGGGAAGGCTCATTTCAAAAACAAGTTCGGCGCGGAAATCCGCGTGTGACGCATCCAATTTGCAATTGAATGCGGGTTCTCTATTTGCTATGTAAATTGTATGCTAAGGGTCCAGTTTTATTGTAAGGAGCCCGCGAATGGTTGATGACTATCCCAAGGAGATCGTGATTAAGGACGGCACGGTCTTGATTCTTCGTCCTGTTGTTCGGGAAGACGAAGAAGCTTTGAACAAATTTTTTTTCCAGATCCCGGAAGAAGAACGGTGGTTTCGCCGACAAAAATTGACAAATCCGGAAATTCTCCACCAATGGATTGAGGCCCTGGATTACAAACGTATTATGCCGATAATAGCGGTAAACCCGGAAACAGGCTATATTGTGGCCAATCTAACGCTACTTTTCCCCACCTCGCCGTCGGTCAGCCATGTCGCGCACTTACGAATAATGATCCACCCATGGTACCGTCATCAGCGGCTCGGTGGCCTCATGATACTCGACGGGGGACGACTCGCCGCCGGCCTGGGAGTCGAGAAGCTGATAGCCGAGTTCATTGTTGGAGTCGAAGAGGCTGCCATAGCAGCGGCCCTCAAGCTGGACTTCTATCAAGCGGCTGTCTTGAAAGATTATGTCAGGGACCCGGAAGGTCGATACCGAGACCTCCTTATCATGGTGAAAGATCTTCACAAGGAATGGGGCGATTTCTGATTCGATCCCCGGATCGGGCGCTTGCGGGACCATTTTGGAGCTTCTACGGCCCTTGTCGATAATGTCCATTCCTCGCCACGAACGTAGTCATTGAATTTCTGCAAAAGATGCTTGCAAGAGCCGATTACAGAACCTCAGTGTCATATGAAACACTTTCCGGACTGTGCGGAAGCGGTTCGTGAACCGCCCGAACATACAAGGGAAAGGATGAAGGCGAGGAAAATGAGCAGAGCCCGGATCGTGTCATACCATTCCATTTCGCGGGAATTTTGAGGAGTATCAGATACCCGTTCTCACGGTGTCATTCTTGGCATCGTGCATTCTTTGTAAAATCGCTATAGCTCGGCCTGCTTATGAGGTTTAAGCCATATCCACCCATGCAGGCGCCTTCTCGCCTACAAGGAAGCACTCCACCTGCTCAGGGACCTCCAACAACTCGTCTATTTTCTTGGAGACCTCTTTTCTTTTGGGATTGGCTTGCCATTCCTCCCAACGCTTCCTGCTGACCCATGTACTGACTACCACTATTTTGTTGGGGTCGTCCGCGCTGACCAGCGTTTCTCCGGACATGTAGCCATGTTGCAGCGTGGCTAATGAGCGAAGTTCCATAACAGCTTGGTGAGCCAGGTTCTGCCTACTTTCTCGGAATTTTCTTGTGATAAGCACCTTGCAAGGCATTGCTTTATCCCCCTTCCGATGAATGAGATCATTCAGTTTAAGCAAAACCAACCAACCGGAATGCAAGCCATTCCGACCTTCACCATTCAAGGAAAATCTTTATCAAGAATTTCCTTGATTCTTCATTCAGGAAACCTACCCAATAGTGTACATTTTGGTGCAGTGCAGACCCAAGTAATTTCTGAAATCGACACAAAATAACTGGAAGATCGGGTTCTCAGGCAAAATCATGATTGCCGCCGCGGATGTTTGTTACTTCAAAGACTGGGCCGTAGCCGCCGCGATACTTTTCTGTGATTGGAGTTCCGAGCGACCAGAGGTAGAACTCCGGCAGCGGATAGAAAAAGTTGAGCCTTATGAGCCGGGGAATTTCTACCGCCGCGAGCTGCCGGGTCTGATGAGGGTCCTCGAGCCGGTAAGGAATCAATTGGAAACTATCGTCATCGATGGTTATGTCTGGCTGGGTAGCGAGAATCGCTCTGGCTTGGGCGCTCATCTCTATGAGGCTTTCGGGAGGAAAATCCCGGTAATCGGTGTAGCGAAAAGCGCTTTCAGAAGCGGCGGCAACGCGAAGCTGGTTTGGAGGGGAGGCAGCAGGAGGCCCTTGTATGTCAGTTCTGTAGGAACACATCTCACTGTGGCAGCGAAGCATATTGAAAGCATGCGCGGGCCTCATCGTATTCCAACGCTGCTGAAAATAGTGGATGCTCTATGCCGCGGTCCCGGTCGCACACTTGATCAAGGTTGATTTCTTGAAACTCGTCCTTCCGGGAATTTTGCAAAAGCGGAAATGCATTGCTAATGCATCAACAGCGGGAGATCGTCTGATGGCGAGTCCCTGAACAGTAATAAAACTGAGGAGCAAGGCCGCATATCAATGGTTCACCTCATAAGTTGAAGCCTAATGGATCAAATTGACAAGCTATGTTCCAAGACCGGTACGTGAGTAGTTTTAGTGCTGTCTTCGTAAAATCCCAATTTTGTGGTAAAAAGAACATTACTCACTAAGCTGTCGAGGATAGGGAATGAGCGACGAAGATCTCCCCATATTTCATCCGGACGAGCAGAAAAAAGGCTCCAGGAGAATGGTCCAGAGCCAACCTACTGAAACAATTGAATTATCCGGTTTGGTTTCGGGCCTGACTACGTCGGGGACCTTGGATCTCAGCAAAGCGCAAGCCGGCTCTTTTGGAAAGCTACTGCAAGCCTTGCCACTTCCTGCCTTGATAATTGATCCTTCCTATACGATCAGCTTTGCTAATAAGTCCTGTAGAAAGATCGGCGCCGAGCAAAAAAAAATAGTGGGTAAGAGTTTGTCTTCAATTTTTCTTGATCCCGCTGCGCCCGAAAAGGCTCAGTCAATGGTACAAGAGGTCTTTTCAACAAGAAAACCTCAAGCGGCTCAAGCGATTCTGGGAACCGACAAGAATAAGATATTCGGTCGCTTACATTTTCGGCATCTTAGATTAGGCGAAGAGCCGTCGGTGCTTCTGATCGTTGAGGACCTGACTCTTGAAAAGAAGCAACTCCTTTTGAATCAGAGACACCAGCGAGAATTGGAGAAAGCGCAAGATGAACTTGAGCAACGTGTCAAAGATAGGACATCTGAACTAAAAACAACAAACGATCTGCTTCAGAGGGAAATCTCTAAACGCCAACGTGCCAAAGGAGAACTCGAGGCGGAACTGAAGAAATTCCAGGTGCTCTATGATTTGGCTGTGGCCATCACGGCGGAACGTAGCTTGGAGCAGAATCTCGCGCTGGTAGTTGAAAAGAGTAGAGAACTTTTAGCATCAGATACCGCGTACATCGCCCTGCGTGATAATGAGGCAGGTGACGTGTACATGCACACCTTGTCGGGAATTAAGACGGAAGCATTCAAAAAAATGCGCATTCCTTTTGGCGCCGGGTTGGGAGGGAAGGTCGCATTAACCGGACGAGGCTATGTCGTAAAGGATTATTTTCAAGAAATCGCCCCGTTGGTGCACGACATAGTTCGCGCTGAAGGAGTAATCTCAGGGATAGCAGTGCCTGTGCAAACGGGTCGTACAAATCTCGGTGTCCTTTACGCCTTCAATCGGAAGCGTACTTCATTTTCTAATTCAGATTTGAGGACCCTGTCGCTGCTCGGAAATTTGGCGGCCCTTGAAATAACGCGCAAGCGGGCAGAGAGCGACTTGCGAAAATCGCATGACGAACTTGAGGAACGCGTGGTTCAACGCACCGCGGAATTGGGTGAGATTAACGAGGCCCTAAAGCGTGAAAACGTCGAGCGTCAAGCGGCCCAAGAAGCTTTGCGACAGAGCGAAGAAATGCTGGGCAACATCTTGTCCGCCTCGCCCATGGGAATAGCGTACTTTGAATACGGCAGACTGAAATGGGCTAATCAAGCTATGTCTGAGATGTTTGGCTACAAAGATAAGAGCTATATGGAAAAGGTACCGGGCGAGTTCTTCTCTTCCGATGAGGAATATGCGGAGGTACGCAAATTATTCCTCAAGAGCCTTAGGAACAAAAGGCACGCAGAAACCGAGACGCTGTTCAAACGCTTGGACGGCGCGACGTTTTTCGGTCAATTGAGGATGAGTGCGCTGGATCCTAAGAAGCCTCGAATAGGGACTATTTATACCATAACCGATATCTCAGCTAGAAAACTCGCTGAAGACTCCCTTGAGGAAAGCCGGAGACGGTATCGAGCACTGGTCGAGGAGAGCTTTGACGGAATATTCGTCGTGAAAGGAACGAAGATCATTTTTGCCAATTCTCGTCTTCATAAGATGCTCGGTTACAAGGACGGAGAGCTGCAAGGCATGGACCACTGGCTGGTTTACCCACCAGACTATCATGAGCTTATCAGAGAAAGAGCTCGTGGACGCATACGTGGTGACAACATCCCGTCACAATACGAACTCAAACTTCAGCGAAAAGACGGGTCGTCTTTTGATGTGGAAACCAATGCTCGGGCCGTAACCCTGGGCACTGGACGTGGTATTCAGGTTTGGGTTAGAGATATTACCGAACGTAAGCGAGCAGAGGCTGCTTTACGTGAGTCCGAGGAAAAGTATCGCACTATCGTTGAAAATATTGAAGAGGCATATTACGAAGTCGATCTTGCAGGCAATTTCACATTTCTCAATGATGCAACCGCCAAGACCCTGGGTTTCAAGAAGGAAAAGATCCTAGGAAACAATTATCGCAAAATCCTCAGCCCAGAGAACGCGGCTAACTTGTCTGAAGTTTTTAACCGGGTTTCCGAAACAGGCACTTCGGTAAAAGCGCATCGCTGGAAATTCGTGACGAAAGACGGGACCGAAAAAGACCTTGAGTGTTCGGTATCCCTTGTGAAGGATTCGACGGGCCTGGTGTCAGGGTTCCGAGGTGTCTGCAGGGACGTGACGGAGAGAACACGGGCTGAAGAGGAGCTTCTTAAAGTGGAGAAGCTCGAGTCGATAGGTGTTCTTGCAGGCGGTATTGCACATGACTTCAACAACATCTTGACTGCGATTCAAGGCAATATTTCCCTTGCCAAAATGTTTTCACGGTCCAACGATAAGGCCTCCCAACGCTTGGAGGAAGCGGAAAAGGCGAGCATGAGAGCTCGAGACCTGACACAACAACTGCTCACATTTTCTAGGGGTGGGGCGCCCGTGAAGAAAACAACTTCGATCACGGATATAGTTCGAGATTCGTCTGAATTTGCCTTGAGAGGTTCCAATGTGAAATGCCGACTGACTCTTCCTGAGAATATTTGGGCGGTGGAAGCGGATGAAGGACAGATCGGACAGGTCCTCAGTAACCTGATCATAAATGCCGATCAAGCGATGCCTCAGGGGGGGAGTATCGATGTAGAAGCAGACAATTTTGTGGCCCCTAGAGACGGCATTCTTCCGCTGGTTGACGGTAGATATGTCAGAATTTCAGTTCGCGATACCGGCTCCGGGATACCCGAGGAACACCTGCCAAAAATATTTGATCCATATTTTACTACGAAACAGAAAGGCAGTGGGTTGGGCCTGGCAACGGCTTATGCCATCGCAACCAACCATCAGGGTCTCATTACCGTCGAATCAGAGTTAGGTGTCGGCACAACCTTCCATGTGTATCTCCCCGCCTCTGAAAAAGAGCAGGAACGCCAGGAAAAATTAGGATCAGAGCCGGTCACGGGAAAGGGAAAAATTTTGTTGATGGATGACGACGAACTCATCAGGGAGTTGGCTAAGGAAGCCTTGTCCGCGGTGGGTTATGAAGTCATCCTGGCGCATGACGGCGAAAAAGCAGTTGAGTTGTACAAGAAAGCCAAGAACTCATCCAAACCTTTTGACGCTATTATTGTAGATTTGACTGTGCCCGGAGGTATGGGAGGGCAAGAGGCTGTTGATACCTTGCGCCGGTTCGATCCGGCAATTAAAGCTATCGTGTCAAGCGGATATTCCAATGATCCCATTATGGCTGAATATGAAAAGTACGGCTTCAGCGGTGTAGTGTCAAAGCCGTACACTGTTAGTGAACTCGCAGAGACCATACAGCAGGTAATAACGAACGGTTAGTGCTTTCAATAGCTATGCCCTAAGATGGATTAATCTCTTGAATCTCTCACGCCGTCAACTATAATCGATTGCCTGATACAAGCGTTCAGTTACGGGTGGGGAAGTCTGTTGTTGCGAGCGCGGCGAAGAGGAAGAAAAAATGAGAATTGTCACCATATCAAGATTGCTGGGAGCGTATGGGGACGTGATTGCGCCGATTGTGGCCCGAAGAATGGGGCTGTCACTAATTGGTAGAGATCAACTGCATGAACTTGCGCAAGCCTGTGATCCGGAATTCAGCGAGATCTGCTCCATATACGAAAGCGAACACGGTCCTCATTTTTTTGAGCGGATTTTTTTCGACAGGCCGTCGTATACCAGTATCTTTGAGGCATTGACTTTTGAGCAGGCGAGTCTGGGAGATGTTGTGATTGTGGGACGGGGAGCGCAAATAATCTTGCGCGACATGCCCGGTGTAACCCGGATTCGGATCGTGGCGCCGAAAGAGATCCGTGTGAAGCGGGTTATGGAAAGGTTTAACTTCTCGCAAGAGGAAGCGCAAGAGTACGTACACAAGTACGATCATGAACGTGAGAACCTCGTCCGGTCCATTTTTCACAGTGACCCCCAAGACTGGTCACTTTACGATGTAGTCATCAATACCGGGCGTTTTACGGCGGGCCAGGCGGCCGAACTTGTGATCGAGGCAGTAGACAGGATGGAAAAAGTTCCTGATCCGGAGGTCCTCAGAGAGAAGCTCAAGAATATGGCCCTGGCCAAGCGAATTGAAGGTCTCATACGAAAGGCTTTGACCACGGCAGTAGCCCGACACGTAGTGGTCACGGCAGAACCCGGCGGTCTGATAAAACTTTCAGGTCGGATTCGAGAGGAGCACAACAAAAAGAAGGCTGAGGAAATCACATCGGAATATCCGGGCGTGACAAAAGTCGATAACGATCTGGAGGTAATAGAACTCGGTTTCGGGTATTGGCTTGGTTGACCCGTCTCTGTAGCCATTGCCAAAAGTATTGACCTCTTTGCAACCCTTCACCCCGGCGAAAGCCGGGGTCCACTCCCGCGTTTGGGAGGATTGAAACGACTGGATTCCCTAAATTCAAGCTTTATAAAACAAGGCTATTCTATTGGTATTAGTCCCGGAACTATTATTCTTGATGCCCCAGATATTTGCAGTTTTGGTAAAAGTCTGCTGATTGATCAGTATGCCGGCACATTCAAAGCCGGCTTCCAGCCCAAGCGGCACAACGTGTTCGTCCAAATTGATCGTACCATTCCTGACTTCACCGACCTCGAAAGCCACCCATCCTCCAGATCTGGTCACGCGAAATAGTTCCTGAAATACATCCCTCATCTTCATACGCCAATCTTCAAGCGTTTTAGACATGGTAATTTGTTTTGAGATCTTATCTACATCGAGGCCGTTAAACCAGCATCGCAACCAGTTGTCTTTCGAGTACTGCACGATATCCAAAAAAGGTGGTGAAGTAACGGTAAGCTGAACAATTTCAGAGGCTATTTCATCGGTATGAGACGCGTCCTTGGTCAGGAATATCCCGGTATTACCGGCGCGCCGTAGATTGCGGCTCTGAGACGCCGTGAGATTTCTAAGCAAACTACGTGTCTTTTTCAGAATGATTTTGCTTGTGTCCCTGTATTCCGGTTGTTGATGAAGTCGGTCATTTATTTTGATCTGACTTTCAGGCGAAACTGCCTGATTAGGAGGAAGTGTGTAAACCGAGAAAAAGCCGGCTGAATGTCCTGTGAGCCGATTGCTGGCCACCATTCGAATCCATTGGTCGATGTGATCCTCTTGACCGGCATATCTCCGCTCGGCCAGATAATTTCTGATACCCACTATTTCTTCCAGTGTCTTGGGATGAAAGAACATGGAAAGTTCTATTCCCGGTCGGAGGTCATTGTTGAATGGCAATTGTGATAACCGCTCTTCAAGCTTGTCCGGATTCGGAGGAGAAAATCGCGGACGAGCCAATAGGGCACTTAATGGATTGGCGTCATTGGAAACAATTCTCCGTGCAAGAAGGCCGGCTTCTATTACGGTTGTGCCTCGTCCGCTGAAGGGATCGTAAACGATGTCATTTGCTTGAGTAAGCCACTGGATGAAGAATCGAGGAAGCTGAGGTTTGAAACAGGCTCGATAGGATATCTCGTTTATTGATGACGCTTGGCGTTGTTTTGAGGTCCAAAATTCACGTACATACTTTGGAACTTCGTGACCGTTGAAGCTCACTCGATCACGTGCCGGCGACCGCAGCACGGAGGATAATGAAGCCGTGGTTCTTTCAGCATCTGCCGGTTCGCGAGCCGACAATCTTAGGCCAATCCTCGCCATCGCAGAATCTCCCGTGGAATGTTGGGAGTTCTGTACCAAAAACAGATTCATTTGTCGCGGATTTTTCGCGGAGCTTCCGGCGTCATCTGATGATGCTGTCAAGGGTCGCCAATCTTCAATTTGTTTTTCAACAACTTGGCACTCGTTGAAGAAAATGGCGTCCTATAAATCTGCTCCAACCGTTCTCTGCTTCGCTGGCCATCAAATCGACTTCTGCCAGCCCTGTCCAAAGTCGGCTAGAGGTCTTATCTCCTCGATCTGAAAAGTTACGGCTGCATGCAACATCTTGGCAGCGGCTTCGCCCGCGGCTGCTGCGATTTTGGCCTTTAGGCTATCCAGTTTTTCGCCCGATGTCTGGCATTCCGTCATCTTCAAATAAACCCGAACACCTTTCCAATCGGACATCGTCTTGCCGGGCTCCATGATTAGGAAGACCGCCGATGGGTTCTCCTGAAGGTTGGCAAGAGAGCGAGTCTTTCCGATCCCCATCACCACGGTTTTTTCGTCGATCATCTGAGGTGACCCGAAATAGGCGGAGTTCACCTTGCCGTTCTTGTCGGCAGTACTCAGCGTTCCAATTCTCGGACGTTTGTTGAAATACTCCATAAGTTCTTTGGACATGTTCTTTGCTCCTTCCCCCTGATGGATATAGCGCAATCCTTTGATTATAGGTGAACAGGTCGCGAGTGTCGAGAATGACGGATAGTCGGCCTTCGTGAACTGTCCGTCTCAGTAGCAAATGACCAAATATACCGAACAATGCTGTCCGGAGATTTCTGAGGAAAACAATTAGCACTTCACTGATTAACTTGCTTGTAAGAGACGCCATCAATGCATAATTGATGATCGTTACTTGTCAATCAGGGGGATGGAATGTACAATCTGCTTAATGATGATAATGACTCGTCGTTTCAAGTAATTTGTAAGACAGGAGATCTACTGATGACGCCTATTCAGGTCGAAGTGGTATTCCCATTGCTTACGGCTATCGAGTATGGTTGTAAGAATTGCTCTATTATTTTTGATCAGTCGAGAATACCTCAGCATCACCGCCAGACATGCGCGGATGAATATCCTGAGGATTGGAGAAAGGACCTTGAAAAGCTGTACGAGTGGATCGGGAATGCATCGCAGCTTTACAAGCACCGCGTTCAAATCAGGCTCATCGACGCGCAGTCTCCACTGGGCATCTGGAAGCAGATTCGACATCGCCTATCCAAACTGCCGGCCTTTGTCGTAGACAGAAAAGCGGTTCACACAGGATGGGACACCTCTTCCTTGGAAACTCTCATCGACGAGAGGATCAAGCAAGATGCACAGCGCTTGGCTGAGAAGGCTCACAAGCTCTAGCAGGCCAAAAGAAACAGTTTGATTTTCAGTTAAGAAACAATGCTCAGCCGTCATTCCGCACGGGCGATGCCATGGTGTACCCAAGAGTTGACAATAATCGCTTTCGAAAAGATCTTTTCCTGAAGCAGCTTCCGGAAAGGCTTCAGGGTTTTCGTAATCTCACGGATAAAATATGCTTTTAGACTATTGCCTCAGGTTTCGCGAGATTTCCGAATCATCGCCGGTCTTCATGTCACGTTTCCTCTGACTTACAGGTCACCATTAACATGATGGGACGGGGGGAATCGCTGTGTCTCGGACCAAAACGATTGTGCCGAATGGTCGCCGTTTTGATGACTTGCTCAGAGCAACCATGGGTATAGCAGCATGAGTTTTCTTGTGTTTGCTATGGAAATCAGTAGCACGCACAAGTCAATGGCAAGTGGAGGTTCCTGGAAATGTGGATAGTTCGTCTCGCTCTCAGGCGTTCGTATACGGTTGCGGTCATGTCCTTGCTCACCCTGGTGATGGGAATCCT
>DATJPW010000245.1:0-4579 GCA_035506215.1 Desulfomonilaceae bacterium | reverse complement strand
CACTACCCCGTGAGGTGCCCAGCCATCCACAAGCTCGTAACCCTCGTTTAAAGCGAGAGGTCACCACCCTGACTGATTGATGAATGAAATTGTCTCGCCCGGCTCACAAATCCACGTCAATCAGAAGAACGTTTGTTGTCCCCGTGATCGCCCCATCAATTGCTTGATTGTATTGTTCAGATTCAACCATCGGGCCGTTGGAGGTCGAATGGAGAGTTGCTTCCCGTAAAGAGGTTTGTTCGACGCTCCAGAGGTCTTCTTCGTGGTTGATCAAAATCTCGAGTTCAGGATCGTATGAGCGGAGTACATTTACCAGTTCGCGAATTCTCACAATGCCCCACTTCTCTCTCTGGCTGAATTCGATAGATTAAACAATGTTCGATAATGAAGCGTCGTCAACTTCAGGTGTGAGGGACACTACTCCCGTGTGGATAGTTTCGAGATTCTCCCTGGAAACGTCATGAGTGAAACCAGGGCGTGAAGGTCTACTTCACTCGCTTGATGAGGAAATGAAACTCCCACTTCTTTCGTGTCTTCGACTTCTCTGTTTTCTCATCGGTTTCAACCTCTTCGATGGTAAGAACGAGAGGCTTCCTCATTGCCGTGAGCTTGGGTTTGCCGAGTCCTGACCAGTTCATCAAGTATTCTCTCACCTTCTCAACCGCTCCAGTGATTGTATCAGCATCGGTGGCCCAATCGTCTATGCCGCCCATATACATTCGATTGGAGTAAACGGAATAATCAATCTTCTTTGCCATACTACCTCCAGGGAGTGAGAGTCAAAGCAAATTGAAAGTGTTGGCTAACGAAGCTCCACCATATGATGCGTAGAAATTCAAGGCGTCTTCGAGTCAGCTGGGCCGAGTATCGCCGTGAACACCGTTCACATCCGTCCCAGCTGCGACATTTAACGGCCGATCTTCCCCCAAGATGCAAGAAAATGCCCGCCACATTTCTCCCTGGGCGGGCACAGGTTAGGCTGCGAGAAGACGTCGCCTAGGACGTTTCATCCTTCTCTGGAAGTCCCTCACATTGTGAAGTTCCTCCACGTGTCCAATTGTCTGAAGGTAGCGGTCAAGACGCACATCTTTCCTGCCCTTACAAAATAGACAGGTTGAACGCATGATCTTGCCCGATCCTTCACAACACGGGCAGGGAATGAGGATGAGCATATACCCTCCTTACGGAAAGCATGTTACCCGCATGGCTTGAGGCGTTCACCTGTCGCCATATTTTGGAGGTGAGAGCACTAAAGCAAAAGCTCCACGAATAGTCAAGGGCTCGTGGAGCTTCTGTGACGCGGGACACTCTTGAGCAGAAAGGAGCAAGAATATACACGGAATAGGAGGTTCAACAGTCGGTAATTTCGCCCCTTTAGCTGACTTGACCCTCTGCTGCTCGTCAACTCAGTCTATTTTGATTCGACGAGTTTCTTCACCGCATCTCGTAGATGTTCACTGCTCGTGTGCGTATAGATCTGCGTCGTTTTGATGTCTGAGTGGCCCAAAAGGTCCTTGATGGCGAATTGGTCGACACCTTGCATAGCCAATTTCGAGCCAGTTGTGTGGCGAAGTTTATGAACATCACCTTCAAGGCCCAGCTTGGTCAGCGCGTCTTTAAGCGCGTGGTATGGTTCATCAGGATGCATCTTCTTGTTTGTTGCACTCGTGAACACATATTTGGGATGGTTCCCTTTGACAGACTGTATTATTTCGAGTGCCCTCGAATTCAAAGGCACGATCCGACTCTTGCCTGATTTTGTTTCCCATTCTTCGGAGGAAGCGACTGTAATGCGAGGATCGACTGGATCGAGCGAGACATCATCCCAGGTGAGGTTGATCATCTCACCTTTCCGCAACCCAGTGTTGACGATGAACTCAAGACATCCACGCCAGTGAGGTTCTATCGTTTCCCAGATCTTGTCGAGCTCCTGATCACTGTAGAAGTCCTTCCTTCCAGTCTCGGGGAGCCGAAATTCTTTCACTTTTGACATCGGATTCTCGGCGCAGACCTTGTTCTCCATCCCAAACGCGAAAATCGTCCTGAAGATCTTTATTGCACCGTTCAGGGTTTTCTTCGCCCAGGCATCATCCCCTTCCTGCATCGAATCGATGAACTCTCGCATATGCTTCCTCTCAATCAGGCCAACATCTCCTGCCTGAATTGGGAGATAGCTTTCGAAGAATTCGACCAGCCGGGATGCATAGTTTGAGTAGCGCTGGAGAGAAGCAGCCCTAACTTCTCCCTTCTTGGACTGAAGGAATTGATCGGTGAGCGATCTGAGGGATATTGTCTTGCGGTCGGGGCCGGGGAGGTTAAGCTTCCCGAGGATGAGGTCCTGCTGAATTGTTGCGCGTTTCAGTTCCGCGGTACGTTTATCGGAGCCAACGACTTCCCGAATCCTTCTTCCGTTAACCCGATAGTCGATCTGATAGACGTGACCCTTACCGCGCTTCAAACGCTTCAAACTGACGCTGGTCGATGGCATCTTGTCCTCCGTTTTCCCCAGTTGTCCCCGGGAAGTGGACACTTTTTGGACACTTTTGCCACGTGACCATTCACAAGTGTAAGTCCTGCAAGCGATTACACCAAACTTGCGGAGAGCGAGGGATTCGAACCCCCAAGCCCTTGCGGGCGCCGGTTTTCAAGACCGGTGCAATAGCCGTTCTGCCAGCTCTCCGGGGGAAAATTGCGGGTTTTGACTGCCGAAAGAGTGCACACCAGTGCACACCTGAGTGCACACCTCAACCCGACACTATCTGCCTTTTTGTGTCAGCCTCCCTCCGTTCGGGCACTCCTCTCGACCTGCAATCGGAAGGCGGACCGTTTGAGTTCTGACGTCTTCTGGAGTTCGGAACGGACTCGATTGCGTTTCAATGTACGCAACTGACCAGCATCAATCAAGGGAGAGCATTTCCATGCAGCTGGCCAGACGGACAACTGACCGCTCCTGTGATACCACGCTCCTGGTCCAGCCGAAAGGCCGCGATAGCCAATGTTCAATAACGCTCCACTTACGAGGATCGCATATGAGCCACGATCCCCGGCGGGGGATTATATCCCCCCCCCTCACAATGGTCGTCCGGATTGATGATTGGACATGTCAATGCTACCCGAGGGGTGGAGATACTCACGGAGAGGCCAACGCACGTATCACCGAGCGGTGCTGCTCAGGTATGTCGCACGACAATCTGCAAGAGGAAGCAGACAGGCCATTTAGCATTCGCGCTAAGCCGACGCTTGTCTCGCAGATGGCTTTCGGGAATCCAGGATCCCCCATTGACTATTGTCACCAGAAAAAAGGGGGCCGCAGAGCTCGGATCCGAAGCCTGCGGCCTCCCATTACTTGACCTCCATCAAACGTGAACTATTTAGCTGGAGCTGTGCTCGACGCCATTTCGCGCATGACCTGGACAATGGTGCCGGGATAGATCCGCAAAGCGTCATAGACACCTGCAGTTCGGCCCATCTGCATTGGGTCGCTGTTGACGCTTCTGAACTGATTTATCGCTCGTTCGATCATTTCGGAGGGTTTGAAAAGCTTAGGCTTTCGGATCTCCCACTTGCCAGGCTGTACCTCTTCGACGAATGCGCTCATAGCTCCTAAAATCGGGAATATCAGACCAGGCGACACCCATACTATTTTCCCCGCTTTGTCTCGCCGACAAGCCCTTCCTCCCTTTTTGGTCTCTTCCCAGATGTTGTTCCCGTTCCAGGCCGCGTGGCTTTCCCAATACTCGTATTCTACGATAGCGAATGGCGCCATCTGGACAGTGAACTCGTATTTCCTATTCGCGTCTGGATCGGACTTGCGGTCTTCGTACCAGGAGGAGAAGTCTGTAAGGCACTGTTCAGGGTTCTTGTATGCCCTGAGCCTCTCCGACGATGAGTCGTTTTTCGAGATACTCTCGGGCATGAGGAGTCGCGTATACTGAAGAATCTTCCTTGTGTCGTAGACGTCCTCGTCCGTCTCGCGCTTACGTATCTTTACGCTGGGGAGGCGCTTGTTGATGCTCTGCTCCAGTTCTTCAAGGTGGCCACGTGCACCCGCCTGCGAAATGGACTTGACGGGTGTCGCAGTGTTCCTTGCTATCGCCGTCTCTACGACTTCATCCTCGTCAGGGTCAACGATTATTTCGGTCCGAACATAAAACGGAACCTCATCGATGACTCTCTGCTCGCTCTCCCCATAGGTTTCCTGTACCCAATGGCGTATTTCCCCCTGGGACTGTGCTCCGTTTAGGATAGAGGGCTCAGTAAGATCGATGGTTTTGTTTCCATCGTCCACCTGGATATCCCTTGCGCCGATCACGAAGCCGCTATTTCGCGTGATAAATCTTTGAGGCTCAGTCAAGATAGTATTCCTGATGGCATCGTGCACGCGATTGCGTTTCTTCGGATTGTACTCGGCAAGGTAACTCCGAAGGTTCTCCTTCGTGTCCACCTTGAGGATCTCGAGGGCAGAGAGATTGGCGAAAAAAGACTTGACGCCAGATGCTGTCTCGTCTGGAGAACTGGTGTTGCGAAGGAGTTGGTAGGTGAGGCGGATAACGCGGGGGTTACTGCTCGAATCACCATG
>DATJPW010000244.1:0-14236 GCA_035506215.1 Desulfomonilaceae bacterium | reverse complement strand
GGCTTTGATAGGTGCTACTGGGAAGGGCTGAAGAGATGAGCCATTCAGGAAGAATAAAAAAACGACGATCTCAATGATATGAGGGCGAAAGCAGATGAGAAAAAGTGAAGAGAACCCTGCAAAAGTGAATAAATGGGCGCTATCCTTGCTCTCTTGCGGAGTGCTTTTTTTAATGTTCAGTTTCTTGGTGCAGCCATGCGTTGCCGTTGAGGACAACGACATAAGCACAGACACAGCTAACACAGAAAACTCGGCTGAAGATGAAACAAAGTGTTGGAAGAAGATGCCGCCGTTAGACGAAAGGCATATTTTGCCGGAATACGGCACTGTCTGTGAGGCGTACGAGGAATTATTGAACACCGTCTGCGAACCACCGGAGAAACTGGGCTCCAATTGGACCGTGCCGCCAGGAGACAAAAGGTTTAGGAAGCTAAGATGGGTGGAGCTCGACCCGAGAGATTATTGGGGCCTGATTAGAGACCTCAGTGTGTGTGGGCTCAGAGAAGACTTAAGAGAAGGAAAATGGAAAACGGAAGAGACGCAAGAAAAAAAGGCGATCGATGAGGGTAAACGTAGACTGTCAGTCACCACGGTTGATATCGATCAAGACGGGCATGAAGAGCAAGTCGTGAGATACGAGTTCCTTCCCTGCAAGGATAATCCCAGCTCAATTTTTGGTGTAATGGACCCCCAAACGAAAAGGATGGATTGGAAGCGTTATAAAGCATTAGGAGGTGTTAACAGTTTTGCCTATTACGGCAATGAGATCTTACTGTACGAGGGAAAGGCCTTCACGTTCAAGATAGAAGAGACTTTTTATGATCGTACTCCTGAAAAAGAAGTGATGCTCTATGAGGGATTTTCATTGTTCGGCGGATCTACGTTTGGAAATATAAACCTTTGTCGCTTCAAGTATTTGAAAGAGGGGAAATAACAATGTGGAAGTTGCACGAGATCAGGGACCAGGGCGTATACAAGGATTTGCGATATAACAGGATACGTTTTCTGGAACAAAGAGGAGGTGAGCCAGACCTCACGCCATACCCTGACCCGGGGGAAGGGCCATCGTGCGGACATCGGGATAGCCTTCCAGATCGATGCCCATTGGAATGAAATTCTTGGAGCGTTCGGATTTGATATGAGGCTCAATGCTCCTGAAGCCGAGAAAGCATACATCAGGAGAATTAAGAACCTTGTTAATGGTAGGAGATTTACAAATGATACGATACCGGAACTTCAAACACAACTCAATGCGATCATGGCGGAAAGGTTTGCTCAGCTGGATCCAGAAACTGGTCTTGGCAGAGAAAGATTTGAGTTCTATAACGCTGAGGAAGTTAGGCTGGTATTTGACGAGATTGTCGAAACAAGTGAAACAACACTGAATCGCTGGCTAACTACGGGTGGGGGCGGATGCGCAAGTTTCACGATGCAGAGTGATGAACGTATGGCACTTCTCGACTTAGTATACTGCAATGTCATGGGTTTCAATACCAAAAAGAATCCCGATGGCACAGTCATTTATATCCCTAAATGTCCGGCCCTGCTCGATGCCCTTGCAAACGAAAATCGCCCTGAGGCGTGGTTCGAGATACGATACAAGTCTAACCTGGAACAAAGTGGAGCAATTGCAAAGAGGCGATATTACGAATCGGATCTTTTCAATCTATACGACGCAGGACAAAAGACAGATGAAGAGCAGATTCTGGAAGACAAAACGATATTCAGTATGTATACGCGCCATGGAGATAAAATAGAAAGCTATGACGAGCAATTTGGGGCACAGGTAAGCAACGCCAACAGAGACTACTATCAGTGCGATTGGGTGAAAAATTTTGCGAAAGACACTGAACCTGCCAAAAACGACCTTGTTGCACGATTCGGTAAAGGACAGACCATTGACAATGTCTTTGTAAGCAAAGGTCTTAGCACGTATGAGTATTTGGATAACGGCAACTATAACGACATTGTTGTTGGCACCGATAAGGCAGACCTTATCTTCGGCGAAGAAGGAAACCAGATACTCAACGGCGATGACGGGATCGACGTCATCTATGGAGGAGAAGGTAATGACACGATCATAGGCGGGAAATGTGATGACATACTCTACGGTGGACCAGGCGACGATAACTACATCATCAATACCGGCGACGGCACGGACAGAATAGAAGACAAGGAACACGGCGAGAGAGGCGACATGGTGATAATGAACACCACCCCTCTCGGACCGTTTGTCAGAAGAGTTGATGGCACTTTTGAGCGCTATGAGAGTCCCGATCATCTGTACAGAGGTGAGTACCGTAACAACCAACAAGGAGGGAGAGATTTTGTTGTATCCGAGTATCGCGCCGACGGCAGCGCCACGGGCCTCGAGGTGATACTAAACGAAGACTTCCAGGAAGGTGATTTTGGAATTAAATTTTATGATGAGCTTACACCCCCGGACAATCCTGTTACGAACAATGTAATTCAGGGCGACTTGAGGCCGATAGATTTCGACCCTACCCAGGATGGGATACAGGCCCAGTATGACCAATGGGGCAATGTGATCACCGACCCTGCCCAGCCCGATGAAGGCAGAAACGATATCTTGTACGATACGCCCGACAATGATTTGATTCTAGCCGGCGGCGGTGATGATGTCGTTCGCGCTTTTCGTGGCGGTGAGGATTGGATCAGGGGCGGCGACCGCGACGAAGTGCTGATGCCACTATCCCTCCGGACTTCTTTCCGCAATTCGCTGAGTGCTCAGAAACCGATACGTTCAAGAAATATTAAAGAATTCAGCTCCTTGCCTCGGAGCTGCTTCGCGAAAGCCGAAAGCGCCCTTCTCAGTTCACCTTGGCCGCGGCGGCTAAGTTCCAATCGGTCCGCGGATTGCCCCTGGATTTCCAACCCACGGCGCACAAGGGCGACAGTAGCCGGAGACAGAACCAGATCTCTGGGATCCGTTCCGGCCAGACATTCGAGATGAGAGACTCCTCCCATGCTTAACGAAAATACAGCGGTCTGACTGGCCGAGATCGCCTTGCCGCAGCCCGGACACACGTCGAACCTGGGACCATAACCCAATTTGCCCAAGAGTCGTATTTCTTCGAGTAGGCAGCGAACAGGTTTAAGGCGGAATGCCTCGAGATGGTAAAGGAGAAAATTGAGAAATTCGAAAAGTTCCGGGTCCGGCTGATTTTCCGGTAAAAGAACCGAGCACAATTCCAGGAAATAGGTCGCTTGCGCGACCTTCTTTACGTCGGATCGGATTCCCAGGAACCCGTGGAGTACCTGAGCTTCCTCGATCCACACCATGTCATCTTTTCTTCTTGACCGGATAGTAAGGTCTGCCAGCGATAAAGGTTCCAGGTGTCCCCCGAAGCGTACCCGGCTTTTCTTTGCGTTCTTTGCGACGCCCCTCAGCCATCCCAGTTCCCTGCTCAGAAAAAAGACCAACTCATCGGCTTCCCCACGGTCCTGCTTTTTCAATATTATTGATGTGACTACCGGCAATTTCAGACCTCAAGAAGTTCGCGGGCGTGACGGGAGGGACCTGATTTCTCGATAACACACAGCAGTGCAGTAACCTACCGAAACGTATTGGCCGGTCCGTAAACCTGATGTTTCAGAATCCAATCCTTCTGATTTTCTATGAACCGCCTCAATTGGCCCGAAGGTTCTGCCGCGAGCTTATCGAGGGCCATTGAAGCAGTTTTCTGCATCCCGGAATCAGCGACCATGATCATCGCACCCGCTGATTTCACTGCATCAGGGTTTGCCGGCGCGCCCTTTAAAGCCAGTATTGCCAGCGTGTTTATACCCCACGGTCTAAAAACCTGATCGTTCACCCGCTCGGAGGCAATAATGGCTGCTCTTAGGGATCTATAATCAGCCATGTCATCAAGGCAACTCAGCGCGGTTTGAAGAAGGTCGAGGCGTCTAGAGGCTAGGTTGGCCACGGCCTGGGCCTGCTCCCGGGAAGGATTTCCTCGGGAAGGAAGGATCCGAGCCAATTCTTGTGCGCCACGCTTTTGAATGGCGAGCCCGCAATTCATGAACTGGAGCCCCCCAGGTTCGTCCAGTAATTGCCTGCCCATGGAAACCAGTCGGCGGTAAATGGTTTCCGCTCGTTTGGGGTTCTCTCGCCTTTCCAAGTATTTTCCGTGCTTGATTGCTGCATCCACGTAATTCATGAACATATCGCACGGAAGAGGCCTGCGCCTATCTTCCGGCACGCTCTTGAAGTCGCCATGATACATACGCAAGAGGCCGCCTTTATTTTTTGTAGCAGCTTTGAGCAGTACCTGCACTCCGCGGGCCCCCGGATCCACGCCTCCCGGACTGCCTTCACTTTTGTAGAGATTTTCCAATTCCTTGTAATGCTCTTCCGCTGTTCCCGAATCGACAGGCTCGATTAGTTGCAAATCTTCAGTACCAGGCAGACCGAGTTTATCCAGGACGGCTAGAGCCGTGACAAACCGCGTGGCTGTTTCCGTCTGTTCCGGTGTTGGATAAGGTGCGGCCGAAGACACCGCATAGAAGATAGATAGAGGTCGTTCCAACCACCACTTGCCGTCTTCCATCACCCACAACAGACTCAAATTGAGAACAGACGGTTCAGGGTATTGCGGCGCGAGCACAGGACCGACAAATTTGAGACCGGCCTTGAATCGTTCGGTCTTATCGTCCTCCGACTTGAAACGCTCCACGCGAGCGTCCTGAAGTTTCAGGGATTTCGCTGGAAAACGTCTCAAAAAGCTGTCCACATCATTTAAGCGAATTTCCTTCTCACTCAAGACCTCGGGATGAATAATTTTCAGAAGGGCGTTGGAGTCTTGTGCCAAGAACATTGCGACGAAATTGTTGAGAGCATGCTGCGGCTCTTCCGTGGCGCCAAAAAAAGGCAGAAGCCCAATCAGGCCGACCATAGCACAACAGAGGACCCGACCATTGATCGTTGATCCCCATTTGGGCACCCACGAGGTGTATCTTCGGAAGACTCTCAAAGGCAGAGCATTGGCGGAGAACGAGCTTAAAATCGTCAAAAACTCCAGAGTCATTTTCTGATCTGATGGGCGCATTCTTTTCTCACGCTCGGCACCCCTCCCTTGCGGAGGCCCGGCTCCTCAAATTATCCACAAGCTCAAATGCGACGCTCTCGAATTCGGAGACCTCCATAACGAGCACACGAACTCGGGAGCGCCAATTCATTATACGTTTTGTATCTTCAGTTCAAGATCCTTTGTTACAACAGAGGGCATTCATGGAAAATAAATGATGGCAAGCTCTCGGTATGTTGAGAGAACCGGTTCCGAAGCGAGACGCGGTATAGTAAATCGTCATCACGTCACAATTCACATGTTGTGATTCCGTGCCGGCTTCAAACCCTGGGCCGCTCGCCAGTAGATGAGACTAGATCGGGTTGTTCCCTCCCGAGGATCGTTCAGATCTTACCTTGAGCCTCTAGAGTCTTTAGAAGTGGCAGGGTTATTCGTCTCTTGAGTTCCAAGGATGCTCGATCAAGGACCTCCAAGGCTTTTTCCAATTCTTTGACATTTCGTGATTTTCTGGTCACGAGGTAATGAGAGACTTCTTGCGGTATGCGCACATTTCTGTCTCTTGCCATCTTGTCCAATATCAGTATCCGCATCTGATCGTCCGGAGGGTCCAAACCGAAAACAAGCCCCGAATTAATTCGTGACCTCAAATGCGGGTCTTCGGAAAAAAGCTCATTCGCAGGTAAACGGGAGGCCATAAGCAACGGCGCGCCTACGCGGGTCATCTTGTTGAAAAGGTTCCACATATGACCCTGATCTCGACCTTCGAGCAAATGAATGTCATCAATGGCAATGCAGCAGAATTGAGCCAGTTCTTCATCGGTCTTGAGCACTAAATCTTCGAGCTCGGTCACTCGCGAAGGAACGCCTTCAGGCATGACTATTTTGCTAGCATCACGGTTTGGGAGTGATCTGTCAGCCAGCAGCCTTATCACGGCAGCGAGTATATGGGTTTTACCGGTCCCTGGGGGGCCATATAAAAAGAGTGATGGAAACGGTCTTCCACTGTTGCCGTATACGTTCCGGATAGCTGTAACACTTGCCTCAATCCCCGGATGGATCACCAAGGTACTCAAAGTCATGCGAGGAAATGTCTCGAGTGGTAGAATGAGCTGATTCATGGTAATGATTGTATGACGGATTGAGGCAATGTTCAATCCGATGCATTCAAATTGAAAACTAGACAAAACACTTGACAGACAGGGCTGAGTTGCTTAAAAAAAAAGAAGCCGCGAAAGAAAGTACCCCCTTCCGGGAGAACGCTTCCATCCGAGGAAAATAATTATCCACACGGTTGAACCATTCGACGGGAGAATGGTTACGACGGCTTAGTTAACCGGTCCCCAAAAGAGCTTCTAAAAGAATCCCAACAAATAATGATCAGGCCATCGATCTGAACAGACCCAGGAGATTTTATGGACGTCGCAGAATTAAAAGAAAAAAAGGTGAGTGAGCTTTTGTCCATTGCCAACTCGTTGGCAGTGGAAGGGGCCAGCAGCATGCGAAAACAGGAGCTGATTTTCGCCATTCTACAGGCCCAGCAACAAGCTGAGAAAGAAATGCCCATACGAGGCGAAGGGGTCCTCGAATGTCTCCCCGATGGCTTCGGGTTTCTCAGGGCGCCCGATTACAACTACCTTCCCGGACCTGACGATATATATGTTTCTCCCAGCCAGATAAGGCGTTTCAATCTCAGGACCGGGGACACGGTTTCGGGTTACATCCGACCGCCCAAGGATACGGAGCGCTATTTCGCTCTGTTGAAAGTCGAGATGATTAATCGGGAGGACCCTGAATCCGTTCGGGACAAGATCCTGTTCGACAACCTTACCCCGCTTTATCCTGAGGAAAAACTGAAGTTGGAAGTGGCGTCGACCAACTACTCGATGCGAATTATGGATTTGCTCACGCCTATCGGGAAGGGTCAACGCGGTCTCATCGTCTCGCCGCCAAAGGCGGGCAAGACGGTATTACTTCAGCAGATTGCGAACAGCCTGACACGAAATCATCCCAAGGTCTACCTCATAGTTCTGCTTATCGATGAGCGACCGGAAGAAGTTACGGACATGCAAAGATCGGTCAAGGGAGAGGTAATCTCATCCACCTTTGACGAACCTGCTCAGAGACACGTGCAGGTCGCGGACATGGTCATCGAAAAGGCAAAGAGGTTGGTGGAGCACAAGAGAGATGTGGTGATCCTTCTGGACAGTATTACTCGACTTGCCCGCGCTCATAATACTGTGGTGCCGCCCAGCGGAAAGATACTCTCCGGCGGAGTGGACTCGAACGCTTTGCATCGACCGAAACGATTCTTTGGGGCCGCGCGTAATATTGAAGAAGGGGGGAGCCTGACCATAATAGCCACGGCCCTTATCGATACGGGCAGCAAGATGGATGAAGTCATTTATGAAGAGTTCAAGGGCACCGGCAACATGGAGATCCATTTGGACCGCCGTTTACTGGAACGAAGGATTTTCCCTTGCATAGACATCAATCGGTCGGGAACACGAAAAGAGGAATTGCTGGTATCTCCGCAGGATCTTCAACGAATCTGGCTGCTCCGCAAGTTGCTGGCTGATATGAACTCGGTGGATGCCATGGAATTCTTGCTGGATAAAATCATGCAAACCGAATCCAATAGGGAGTTCCTGGACATCATGAACAAGTAGAGGCCCTGCGTAGTCTCGGAAGCAATAGTTTTCATTGGGACTCCCGGGCTGAGCGAACCCCCTGTCAAACTGAATGAAAACCTCGTCTTATCTCTGTGCACGGTGTAAAAGGAACTAACCTCAGGCTGATTCGCGATGAAGTTCACATGAAGCTCCCGAAACAATGATCGACAGCTCAATTGTTACCGTGAAGACCACGTTGCTCTAAGTGAAGCGCGGGGGTGGACTGCTGACCTGGCATTGCTGATTCTTATGTCGATTGTTCATCGGATGAGAGGGTGCGGAAGCCTGGACTAAGATTTTTTGAATTAAAGAACTTTTTCTGATATAATTTTATGTTTAAATTAATGACGGAGGAACGATGATGAAGAAGGGGATACATCCCGCATATGAGGATACCGTTTTTAAGTGCGCATGTGGTGCTGTTATCCAGACGCGCTCGACTAAACCCGAGTATAAGCTCGAGATATGTTCAAACTGTCATCCATTTTTTACCGGCAAGCAGAAACTGGTGGACAGCGCTGGACGAGTTGAGCGTTTCGTGAAGAAATACGGCGAAACAAAGATTGCTACAGGCAAGAAGCCGGCGCGGACCCGGAAAAAGGTGGAAAAGCCGGCCCTAGCAACCAGTTCGAGAAAACCGAAGACAACCGAAAAGAAAGCTCCAGCCAAGAAGGCATAGTTTCCTCAAGCCGTGAGGATTCGACGTGCTGTAAGTTGTACAAGAGCAGTTGGGTGGTGGTTAATGGTAGTGTTAAGTCATTTGTCCGGGGAGATCAAACAAATTAAGGTCGGTGGTCAGGCTGTAATTGAAGGCGTCATGATGCGAGCTCCACGCACCTTCACGGTCGTTGTGCGCAAGCCTGACGGCCAGCTCGCTGTACGTGAGGATCGATGGTATTCGCCTATGGAGAGATGGCCTTTGTTGAAAAGACCCTTGCTGAGAGGCTGCATTGTTCTTTATGAGGCCCTTTTCAACGGCATTCAAGCTCTTACATACTCCGCTCAGGAGGCCCTTGGTGAGGAAGAGGAACCGCTCAGCGCGTGGGCCCTCGGAGGAACTATTGGATTAGCTCTGGGAGGCGCGATTCTGCTCTTTGTTGTCATCCCGCATCTAGCTGCCCTTGGGCTTGGAGTACTCATCGGAAGCGACTTGAATGTAAGAAGCATTTCCTTCCATGCAGTTGACGGCATAATCAAAGTCAGCATGTTTGTGGGTTATATAGCGTTGATTTCCTTGATGACCGAGATCAGGCGCGTGTTCCAATATCACGGAGCGGAACACAAATCGATCCACGCCTACGAGAAGGGCGAGGAGCTGACGGTTGACAATGCCCGTAAATATCCCACTCTCCATGCTCGCTGCGGCACAGCATTTTTGCTACTGGTGTTGGTTTCGAGCATTTTCCTGTTTGCAATGGTTTTTCCCTTGCTGCCGAAAGAATTGTTTGACAGCAGAGTGGCAACGAACATTTTCTACATCTTTGTGAAGATCTTGCTTTTGTTCCCGATCGCGGGATTTTCGTACGAAGTGATAAGATTAGGCGAGAAGTTGGATAATCGCGTGCTAAACACGTTGTTGCTACCCGGTTTATGGTTGCAGAAGTTAACCACAAGAGAGCCGAGCGACGATCAGCTCGAAGTGGCCCTTGTGGCGTTGCAAAGGACTCTTGAAAAAGAGGAGATCTGGGGCCGAAGCGCTCCGTCGGCCTGAGAATGCGCGATGCAGGTTTTAGCCAAACTTGAACAATTGAGTCGTCGGTACGAGCAGCTCGATCTTGAGCTGGCCAGGCCGGAAGTAATATCCGACCCGAACAGACTCAAGAAGGTGGCTAAGGAACAAGCAGATCTTAGCGACATAATCAAAGTCTATCGTGTGCTGACAGATGTGATGCGTGAGATCTCGGAACTGGAAAACATTGTAATCGAGAACACCGACGCGGAATTGGTGGAAATGGCACGAGAAGATCTACCGTCACTCGAAGAGAAGAAAATAGCCCTTGAAAAGGAACTTTCCCTGTTGTTGCTGCCCAGGGATCCCAATGACTCGAAAAACACTTTTCTCGAAATCAGAGCGGGCACGGGAGGAGAAGAGGCGGCCCTATTTGCGGCGGACCTGCTTAGAGCGTACAGCAGATATGCGGAATCCAAGGGATGGCGAGTGGAACTGATGTCATCCTCGATCGCGTCGGCAGGCGGCCTTAAAGAAGTCATCGCTCTCGTCCACGGAAACGGAGCTTACTCCCGCTTGAAATACGAGAAGGGGGTGCACAGGGTACAGAGAGTGCCGACCACTGAATCACAGGGACGGATTCATACTTCCGCAGTTACCGTGGCTGTGTTGCCGGAAGCTGACGACGTCGAGGTCGAAGTCGATCCGAAGGATCTGAAAGTGGATGTGTACCGCTCATCAGGTCCGGGAGGGCAGAGCGTTAATACTACCGACTCCGCTGTCAGAATTACTCACGTGCCGACGAATATTGTCGTCACATGCCAGGATGAGAAGTCTCAGCATAAAAATAAGGCAAAGGCCATGAAGATCCTCAAGGCCAGGTTGTTGGCCCGTATCGAGGAGGAACAACAGGCCAAGGTTAGTGAGGATCGTAGGACTCAAGTCGGCTCGGGAGATCGCTCCGAGCGTGTGAGAACATATAATTTTCCGCAGAATCGCGTGACGGACCACCGCATCAATCTCACCCTGTACAGGCTGGAAGATATCATGGAGGGTAAGCTTGACGAACTTTTCGACCCTCTTGCCCTTCATTTCCAGGCGGAGGCCATAAGCCAAGCCGCGGCCAATTGAGATGAACAGATTATGAAAAGCGCTCTCGTCCTGGTCCCCCCCAATATTCCCAGCATGGATTCCGTCGCGGGCGGACGATTTCAAGCTACATACAACGCCGGTGGGAGCGAGGCCAGCCACTGGATCCCGCTCTGGATCTGTTATGCTGCTGGGGCTGTTCCCACAGCCAGAGCCATGGATTGTAACGTCCTTGCGATCTCTCGTGAGGAGTTTGTCCGGACGATTCCGCACTATCATATCTACGTATTCTATGCCAATCAGGAGACGGTGGCTTACGATCAAGAGACTGCGTCGCAGCTACACGAGGCGCACAAAGATTCTCTGATCGTATTTGCAGGCCCCTATGCGACTGTCGTTCCTGAAAAGATCCTTGCTTCGCCCGCGGTTGATGCGGTTATTCGTGGCGAACTTGAGGAGCCGTTGCGAGACCTGTGCTCGAATGTGGCCATGTCCGAAATCAAAGGCCTCACGTGGAAAGCCGGTGGTTCCATCATCAGTAATCCGGATGGTCCAAGGCTGGAGGATTTGGATTCGCTTCCTTGGGTATCCGGTATCATTCGCCGAGACTTGCCTCTATTGCGTTACCGCATTCCGTATCTGAACTATCCTTATATCTCACTTTTCTCCGGTCGTGGTTGTCCGAGTCACTGCACATACTGTTTGTGGCCCCAGACCATGACAGGCCACCGTTACAGGACGAGAAACATATTTGATGTGGCCGAAGAGATGATCTGGATACACAGGGCGCTACCTCAAATTCGAGAGATCCAGATCGAAGACGACACTTTCACGTGTGATAAGGCTCGGGTTCTGCAATTGTGCGATGCCTTGCAAGGGAAGGGGATCGTTTGGTCGTGCTGCGCTCGGCATGATTTGTCTGCGGACCTGTTGACTCGTATGAAAGAGGCGGGCGCCCGCAATCTGGTCGTCGGGTTTGAATCGGGCAACGACGAGATACTGAAACGGATCAAAAAAGGAGTGAATATCGCCCAGGCCAAACGTTTCATGAACGATTGTCGCCGGGTCGGGCTGCGGGTTCACGGTTGTTTTGTGTTCGGGCTGCCGGGCGAGACGAAACAGACTATGCAAGAGACTTTGGATTATGCTCTTGAATTGAAACCCGATACTGTACAATTCACCATAGCTTCCGCCTATGAAGGCACAGCGTTCAACTCGTACCTCAGAGACCAGGGATTCCTCAGGGAAGATACCGGCGTGACCGACTCCGGTCATTTGTCCGCTAAATACGACTATCCTGACCTACGAGGGGATGAGATAAATATTTTTACCCACGAAGCATGGAAGGCGTTTTACCTGCGCCCCTCAACCATCTTGCGCCAAGTGCTTGGCGCTGCGGAAAACCTGAATGATGCACGGCGGCTTTGGCATGGAGTAAAGTACGTCGGTCAGTATCTCTGGATGAATGATCCTCATGTGAAGTGAGCCGGCCCCAATATATGGGGGCTCGTGTCCCATGTGTTGAGTAATCAAGAAATGGGCGGGCGGCTAAAGTACTGTTGAAACGATGGGGATTGACTTGCCGGGATGAAACCAATAGATTGTTTGTTTATGGAGGGTGTAGCTCAGTTGGCAGAGCACAGGGTTGTGGCCCCTGAGGCCGTGGGTTCGAGTCCCACCACTCTCCCCACTTGAACCGCTGAACTTGTGGTAATTCAGCTCTGAGAATTTGGTTCCCTGCGCCCGTAGCTCAGTTGGATAGAGCGCCGGACTTCGAATCCGTAGGTCGCAGGTTCGAGTCCTGCCGGGCGTGCCAAAGAAATTAAGAGGTTAATCAATAGCGGATTGACCTCTTTTTTGTTGGGATATTGATGCTCTCCTGTTGCCCTATTGGCAGAATTCCCCTCGATTCACTAAATGAAATTTATAAGTTTAAGGCCCCAACACCTGTCACCTGGAAAAGGCATTGCGGCTGTATGTCAAGGTTATGAGGGGCCAAGGATTAAGGAATCCCGAAAAGCTGCCTTTTGATAGAACAGCCCAAGAATTCTCTCCTAGACTGACGCCTTTACATCATCATACCGTTTAATCTGTTTAAAAGTAGATTTCATGACTGAAATAGCCGCTAGTGCAAAGGTGATCAGTTCTCTTCTCAGAGATAATCGCAGGTCTAAAGACGCAGGGTACCAGGGCGGTTTTTTCACCCTCTCTTCTTCATAAAGGGTCTCTCGATGTCCACAGGTGAAAATCACTTATGCTTGAGTCATAATCGGTGAAAAACCGACATGCATAACAATGTGAAAATTCAGTGCATTGTGTCTGAGCCAGATCGCCGTAAGTGTATTCCACCTATTTGCAGCTCAGTCTTTGACGCACCCCCTCCGCAGTAGGCGATCTTGAACGACATAACCTATTGATTCAACTACCCTAACGTCTTGCATCTCCCATCTTGTGCGAGTTGGCACACAAGATGCTCTAAGTTGAATCAAGGGGTAGCTCGCAGGGTCTTCTGGAAGGATTGCCTTATGAAAAGAGACAGCTTTCGGAAATTTTTTCAGGATTTCTGTCACAACTTTTCAATAAGCAATGCAAATTTCCTCTTACGTAGAAAGGGTATCCTCACTTGCAGGAGGTGACCATGAGAATTCCAGCACAGACCAAGGCGCAGATATTACGGTTGATTGAAGACGGGTCGAGCGTGCACCCGTCTGATTTAGAAGCACTCCATCGGTGGATGCAGGCCACATACGAGACATTGCAGTTCGACAGCGTGCAGCAACAGATTTTTGACGAACACTGCCGGTCGTCCCGTGCTGTCACGCGCTCAATGAGACTGAGTTGCGGAGTGTCGATGCTCAAACAAGCACTCTATAAGCAGGGTCCGGAAAATTATATCCTGATAAGCACGCAGGTGTAATTGTCACGCAAACGTCCCAAAAGAGCCGGGTGCAATTACTAAGAGGAGGAATCAAGATGAAACTCTTAATAAAGCTGATTCTCGTTCCGGCATTTGCTTTGATGCTTGTGCCGTACTCTCTTGCGAACGAATTGTTGCCGCCCGACATCATTAGGATGCTTGAGGCGCCCACTCTTCAAATCAATGTTTTGATTACAGGGGAAGGCCCCAAGATTGCGAGCGCAGGTAATCCCTCAGCCATCAAAAGTGATGGAATGCATCGGAGTAGACCAGTGGTTCAACACCAATCTTTGAACGAATTGTTGTCGTCCGATATCATTCGAATGTGGGTGTTTCCCTTTGATCCGTGACACCTATGCATCCTCCTCGTACAAGGCGGATGTTGGATCGCATAACAGTCGTTTCAGATCGCCATGAGGCCGAGCAGCACGTGGCTTTCGTGATATCATACGCCGTCACCTAAAACGGTTGCAAAACCTCTGTATCCACATCTTCCAATCCAGTAACCTCAATGAGTAGGGCCAGAAATGCGAGTTTTACAACCAGCTCTACTTGTGCAACAGCTGCCTTAAGGAGAAACAATTTTCAAATATCCGGCCTTGCCGAGAGGGAGGGGAAAATGTTGCGGCATCTCGGACTCGTCCTGTACGGTTGTTTAGTTGCCGGTTTTTGCAGTTTCTTTCCCCCATTCTGTGAACCGGCTTTCTGTGAATCGGCAAAGGACTGGATGGGTAAAGGAAAAGAAGCCTACCAAGCGGCGAAATATCACGAGGCAAAGGAGTACTATGCCAAGGCAATTGAGATGGATCCTATGTTGTCAAAAAAGCAAGAGGAATGGGTACTG
>DATJPW010000243.1:0-4328 GCA_035506215.1 Desulfomonilaceae bacterium | reverse complement strand
GGAACAAGCGCCCTGCGAGAGTCCCGCAATCGATTCGAAGTTATAAATGCAATTGCTGCAGCCTCCGGTATCGAGGTTACTCCCATCGACAGTGATGAAGAAGCACGTCTTATCAGCAGAGCGGTAGAGTCGAAACTCAATCTAAAGAACAGAAACGCCATACTTGTCGATATAGGCGGAGGCAGCGCTGAAGTCGTAATTCTTGAAAACGGCCAGGTTTCAACTACTGACAGCTTCAGAATGGGAAGCGTCCGCCTGTTGCAAATGTTCGGCAATCGAAACAAGGGCGTAAATAATTTCATCTCCTTGGCGCGTGACTATCTTAAGCCTACCGGACGTTTCATCAAGAACAGGATTGGCAGAAGTAAAATAGACCTTTGCATCGGGACAGGCGGAAATGTCGAGGTGCTTGGAGAGCTGAGAAAACAATTACTTGGTAAACGCAGCAATGAATTCCTGCACGCCAAGGAGTTGAAGCAGATTTTGGCTGAATTGCAGGCCCTCAGTTATGAGGACCGCATCGTTCATCTGAAATTACGTCCCGACCGGGCAGATGTCATTTTACCTGCCGCTGTTGTTCTCGAGTATTTGCTTAAGCAGTTCGGCATTTCTAAAATGATGATCCCTCATGTAAGCCTCAAGGACGGAATTTTGATCGAACTGGCAGAAGAAATCGACGGCCCGGATTACATTCATTTACGGAATCAGGTCCTCCAGTCAGTGCGCGTCATCGGAAGAAAGTTTGACTTTGATGAAAAGCATGCTGAGACGGTAGCTGTTTTTGCAGAGCAGCTTTTTGACGCAACCGAACCCCTTCACGGACTTAGCAGCAATGATCGACTGATTCTTTCTGTGACAGCCTGGCTTCACGACATCGGCCAGTTTATAAATATCACCGATCATCATAAGCATTCGCTCTATATTATTAATGCATCGCCAATAGTGGGCCTGACGCCATCGCAAAAAAAGATCGTAGCTAACATAGCTCGTTACCATAACAAATCATTTCCGAAGCTTCGCCATGAAAATTTTATTTCGCTATCGGAAGAGGACCGGGAACGGGTAAAGAAACTCTCGGCGATTATCAGACTTGCTGATGCCATTGATTTTGAACATGTGGGTAGAGTCGTCAAACTGACTGCCTCAATGAGTAAAGATTGTCTGATCCTTAATCTGAACGGGTCGAGTGATCTTTCTTTAACGAAGTGGGCTATACGAAAGCAATCCACGTTGTTTCAGGATGTTTTCCGCATGGACGTTCAGGTTAATGCGTGATAGTATATGCAAGGTATCAAAATAGGGGAAGACACCGGCTCAACTTTCCAGTGAGTTTGAGGTTCACGAACCAAATTCGAAAATGTCGGCAGACAAAGAAGGCGGAGGAGCGTTCTTAGATGCTTGAACAAGTTGACCTGTCGCTCAAGATACCAAAAAACGAATACAACAAGCTTATTGAGCCGCTAGGTTACCGCCTTGTCGAACTTCAGCGACGCTGCAGAGAAGCCAGGATTCCTATTGTCGTCGTTTACGAGGGTTGGGATGCCGCCGGCAAGGGCGGGAGCGTGAACCAGCTTATGCGGCTGATCGACCCGCGAGGGTTCAAGGTCTATGGCATGGAGGCGCCAATAGAGAGCGAGCGACTGAGGCCGTTCCTTTGGCGCTTCGCCATCCGGATGCCTCCGCGCGGTCTCATGGCGATATTCATTCGTTCCTGGTATTGCCGGGTCCTTGTCGAACGAGTCGAAAAACTCGTGCCCGAAAAAGAGTGGCGCAAGGCTTATGAAGACATCAATTCCTTTGAGCGACAACTCTTTGACGATGGGACGGTAATTATAAAGTTTTGGCTTCATATCAGCACAAGGGAACAGCGCCAGCGGTTTGAAGAAATGGAAGAAGATCCATACGATTCGTGGCGGGCAAAGCCTGCCAATTGGGAGAACCACAATCAATACAAGGCGTATATCAAGGCGGTCGAGGAGATGCTCCAGCAGACTTCAAACCCATCCGTCCCGTGGACGATCATCGAGGCCGAGGACAAGTACTTCGGGAGGCTTAAGACATACGAAACGCTTGCCCGCGTGATGGAGAACGCGCTGACCGAGAGGGAGCGGTTAGCGAAGGTCAAGATATCTTATGGGTTCCACGTTGATCCGAGTGCCTACCGCACCATTGTGCTGAAGAGTGAGCGCTTTCTAAAAAGTTACGACCTCACGAAGAAAATCGAGGACCGCAAGAAATATAAAGACCGGCTGGGCTCCCTCCAGATGAAGGCCCGCCAGATGCACAACCGGCTCTTTCTCGGACATACCGCCGCCGTGGTGATTTTCGAGGGTTGGGATGCGTCGGGGAAAGGCGGCGCGATTAAACGATTGGTCGCTCAACTTGACACACGGCGCTTCGAGGTAGTTACCACTTTCACGCCGACTAATGAGGAGCTCGCGCAGCACTATCTTTGGAGATTCTGGAAAGACATTCCCAAGAATGGATTTTTAACCATCTTTGACCGAAGCTGGTATGGGAGAGTTCTCGTTGAACGCGTCGAAGGGCTTTGTCCGACGGAAGCATGGCAGCGGGCGTACAAGGAAATCAATGAATTCGAGAAAATGCTTGTAGATGAAAGGATACTCATTGTCAAATTTTGGCTGCAGATCGACAAGGAGGAACAGCTCAGAAGATTCAAGACACGCGAGGATATACCGTATAAAAACTGGAAGATCACTGAAGAAGACTGGCGGAACCGGGGTAAGTGGGAGGAATATGAAATGGCCGTTGCAGATATGATTCAAAAAACATCCACGACCTACGCCCCGTGGACGGTTGTCGCTTCGAACGATAAATACTTTTCCCGGATCAAGGTGCTAGAAACATTCATAGAAGCCGTTTCAACGAAGCTCAGCGGGGAGAGAGCCGGAAAAAGAGCCCGACGAAGATGAATCAATTCAGGAGCCAACCATGACAACAGAAAAGAAACCTAAGACGGGCGACCAGCCACAGACAGTCAATCTCGAGGACTCTTCCCTGTATATCAATCGGGAACTATCTTGGTTGGAATTCAATAGCAGGGTGCTCGAGGAGGCCCAAGACCCGCTGACTCCCACCCTGGAAAAGCTCAAGTTTACCTCCATTTTTAGTTCGAACCTCGATGAATATTTTATGGTCCGGGTAGGCGGCCTCTTCCGTGTCCTCGAAGCTGGCGTGGATGAAATCGATGCCAGTGGAAGGACCACCAGGCGGCAACTTGACGAAATCGCAGAAAAAGTCCGCGGGCTAGTTGCTGAACAATACCGGACAATCAGGGATGAAGTGCTGGCGCGACTCCAAGATGCAGGGGTATTCGTACACCTGATCGAAGAACTCGATAATAATGAGGTCAATCGGCTTGATGAATACTTTGAAGCCCAGATATTCCCCATTCTGACGCCTCTTGCCGTTGATGCTGGGCATCCATTTCCGTACCTCGGAAACCTCAGGATAAATCTGATGGTTGTCTTCAAGGAAGCAAGTGGAATCAAAGTTCCGCAAGCGTACGCCTTCGTCGAAGTCCCCTCCATCCTGCCAAGGCTTGTTGCAGTAAATAGAGATATGACGGGGTACCACTATGTCCTCCTTGAGGATCTCATTCGCAAGAACATCCACAGGCTTTTTCCCGGAATGGATATCAAGAATGTCATCGCCTTCCGCGTTACGCGTAACCACGATTATGATCTCCACGAGGATGAAGTGATGGATCTTCTTAAATCGGTGGAGGCCGAGATCAAGGATCGCTCGAACAAAATCGCCGTTCGTCTCGAGATTGAGCCTGGTGTTCCGAAGAAGGTCATCAATCTGCTCAACAAACAGCTGGGCGTTGAGGAACGGTTTGTCTATGAAATCAATGGCCCGATTAATATCCGCGATTTTCTTTCCTTGTACGAACTGCCGGTTGACAAGTCCCATAAAGACCCTCCCTTCAATCCCCGAATCCCGCCGCAGTTTGCCGCCGACAAGGATATATTTACCATCATTCGCGAGGGAGACGTGCTCCTGCACCACCCGTACGATTCGTTCGCTATGGTCATGGATCTTCTGAACACGGCGGCCGATGATCCGGATGTACTCGCCATCAAGCAGACGCTTTATCGGATCGGAAAGGACTCCCCAGTCATTGGGGCGCTGCGGCGGGCTGCCGAGAACGGCAAGCAGGTGACCGCGGTCGTGGAGCTGAAGGCCCGGTTTGACGAGGAGTATAATATCGATTGGTCGCGACACATGGAGGAATCGGGGGTCAACGCGGTCTTCGGGTTTGTCCGCTGGAAAACGCATTGTAAAGCGACCCTTGTTGTGCGTCG
>DATJPW010000242.1:0-17648 GCA_035506215.1 Desulfomonilaceae bacterium | reverse complement strand
ACAGATATCAAGTCAAGGATAAGGTTCAGATGGAAGATACTCACAAACCCGTTCCTATGAAGCATTTTTGTCATGAAATTAAATAGCTACGGCAAGTTGAGTTGCTCTACCATTGGCAAGTTTGCGTTAAACTGATATAATAAAATTTTGGGTATGGAATAATGCAAATCAACCGTGTTGACGAACAATCTAATTCGGGGCGGGGGATGACTATCCGCGAATTGATCGTACGCGAACAGATATTTCGAGCGAGCGTGCTGGCTTATGGCCTGAGTCTGTCAATTGCGGCGGGCGTGTGCGCTTTCGTACTTTGCCTTGCTCTCTTGACTTAGATCCGCGTTGGGAACGTTTTGTTCTTTACGAATGCGGTTCGCTTGATTTGAAAGCTCACTCCCGGATATCCAACTCCGTGTACGCGCCGGTATAGGTGAAGTAGAGGCCGGCTTCATGCACGGGCTCGCCGGTCATCTTCTCCCAGGCCTCAACATAAGTCACAACCTGCCGACGATAGCGTTCAACGAGTTCCTGTGTCCTGTCCGGACCCTGCCGATCAGTCTTGTAATCAACAATAACCCAGCCCTTCGGCTCCAGAAAAACCAGATCGATCACTCCCCTGAGTAGAATCGGGCGAGTTCCCGTGATCCCACGCACTGAAGATTGATCTTCCGTGCTCCTATCTTCATTCCTCCACTCCCCGCCCTCTCCCGCCAGGGGAGAGGGTTTCAAGGCTTCTTCGCTCGAAGTGAGCGGGTAGGGATAGGGTTCAGTCGAGCCTTCGTACCAAATAGTCTCGAACGGCACTTCGACGAGCACTGACCTTGCCGATGAGGCCCGCTTCCATATTTCGGAATTTATTACCGATTGGGCCGCTTCAACGGCTTCGTCAGCCAGCACGATGTCGAGGTTTTGCTCAGCCAGGGCATCTCGTGCCACCGCGGTCAGGTCCGCATTCTTATCCGTCATGGCCACCTGAAGAATCATGTGTATGACGGTTCCCCATTCAGTCCCATGTTCGATGCCGGTGTAGTAGTCCGGCGGGGCCGCAGCCGCAAGGGCTTTAACCCCCGAGATCCTATAAGTCTCTTCGCTAACGGCCTCCCAGCGTTCGCGGATAGCGGCCAGGGCCGTGGAAACATCATGCCTTGTCACTTGGATGCGATCCGCGGGCGCAACCCGCTGAGGTCCGGGGTCGATAATTGGTGGGAGATCAGCCAATCGCGATTCAAAGAACCGCCAAGGGTTGTGGTGCTGACCTTTTTTCCGCTGAGAAATGATCAGTTCAACTCCTGCACGTGTTGCAGCGACATAAAGGAGACGCACCTTTTCAGCTTTCAGAAATAGAAGTTCCTTTTCGACAAACTTGTCCCATTGCGGCGCTTGAGCAATTGGAGTTCTTGCGCCCTTGCTCCAACCGGGATCGCGAATTTGCAGATAGCCGCAAACTTTGGGTCCGGAGCGGTCCACGTGCAAGTCGGTAGAAGGATTGCGGTCCTTAGAGAAAGGTGTGGGGTCGGCAAGGAAGACCACCGGGGCTTCCAGACCTTTTGCCTTGTGTAAATTCATCACACGCACCATGGCTGGTTCGTGCGCTCCAGCCGGCATGCTGTCGTGGTCCTCGCCGCGCAAAATGAGGTCTCCCAAAAAATCAATGACCTGCGATGCGGTCCACATTTCCGTTTGTTCTTCTCGCAGCAATTCCACTGACTTGGCGAGACTTCCGGCCCGAACATTTCCACCTGAACCCAAAGAGGCCCGAACATAAAGCCCGGTGTCAGCCAGTATCCGTTCAATCGCCGGAACTACCGGCATCCTCATTAACCAGCCGGAATATCTTATCAATTTTTCGAACGCGTCCTTGAATGCCTCATCATCTTCGGGTTCCAATCCCTTCGGGACTTTACTTGTGAATGAGAAGTCACCACCTGAGCGTTTGAACCTGTAAAGGGCTGCGTCGCTCACCCCGAATAACTCGCTCCTCAATGCAGCCACCAAGGAAACCGGGTTGTCCGGCTGAGACGCAGCGACCAAGCAAGTGTGTAGAAGTGAAAGTTCATCTACCTGATTTGTGGCTCCGCCACCGGTTACTTGATAGGGAATCTCCATCTCCTCAAGTTTGCGAGCGTAAATGCTCAAGTTGGCTTTCTTGGGAGTGATAATCAAAAAATCGCCCGGATTGGCTACAGGTTCTATGCCTTCAGCCAATTCTTTCGGCGATCTCGGGACCGTAAGTCGGTTGTTTAGCGCTCGCCGAATCGTCCGAGCGATTAATTCCGCCTCGTATTCTCGAAAATTGCTATCACCCGAGAGAATCAGCGGCCGAACTCCGCGAAAGTCTGCATTGGCCCTTTGATCCAGCACCGATGTGAGGGCGACGTATTGAGGCGAGTAGTCTGAAGCTTCCGCGGGGAATTCATTCCGAAAAACTGAATTCACCCATTCGACTACAGGTCTGAGGCTGCGAAAATTAGCCGAAAGGCTGATTATTTTCCCGCCGCTTTCTTTAATGACAGATTTCACTTGGTTATATGTGACGATATCCGCACGCCGAAATCGATATATGGACTGCTTAGGGTCACCTACCACAAACAGAGAGCCGTTTACCGGCCGGCAGGCGTGCCAGTCGGTTTCGTGTAGGTCACTTGCAGTCAATAAAAGGATTACCTCAGCTTGGATGGGATCGGTGTCTTGGAACTCATCCACCAGCAAGTGCGTAAACCGTTTACGAAAATACTCGCGCACTTTCGGGTGGTCACGCAGAAGGTGGGCTGAAAGCATCAGGAGGTCTTGATAATTTAACGCTCCGTGGGCCAACTTCAGCAGATCATAGTGTCTTATAGCCGGCTTGATGGCTCGCAAACATGGCTCATAGCGATGTTCCAGCCATACTCTCGCTGTCGGCTCCGCGTATTCCATCCGAAATTGATCCCATCTGTCCTGCTCTTCTTGCGCCTGGACCTTGCGTCCCGGCCAATTCTTGGCAATTGTTTTGGCCTCGCTGAATTGAGCGAGTATCTCCATCAGCTCGACGACGTTGTCTGTCCTGCTCTGGCGATACATCCTTGAGATCAGTTTGTATTTTTCAATCAATTTGTCTTTACCCACATTCAGCGGGAGGTGTGGCAACAAGTTCTCCATGTGGTCGACCAGCCGCTTCAAGGCGTTCCTTACGGGACGCAAATCAGGGAGTTCTACGGTTCGAGCCGGCCACTCTTCCACATCAGGGTAATCGGCAAATCTCATGAACGTGTCGCCCAGTTCCCCTATTTCTATTCCAAGATCTTCCAGCTCCCGGAGAATAGGATCATCCTCCGAATACAATCGGGCAACGTATCCGTTCCAAGCCGTTTGTCGTAGAAGCATGTCCCTGGTTTCATCAAGCTCGTCAAAGGAGACATCCACTCCCGCCTCAACAGGTCTTTCACGGAGGAGTCTGGCGCAGAATGAATGTATAGTGCCTATGAAGCACCTTTCTATGCCCGATAACGCTGCGGCCAAACGTTCCCGTGCTGGTGTTTTGGCATTGCGAAAAGCCTTTTCCAGCTCTATTTGAAACCTTGAGCGCAATTCTGCGGCGGCTTTTCGGGTGAATGTCACAGCAGCCAGCGTCTCGATGGGAGCCTTTCCCTCCGCAAGCAGGGCCACCATTCGGGCGATCAGGCTCGTGGTTTTTCCAGTGCCCGCGGCGGCTTCCACCAGCATGGTTGTGTCCAGATCGGACGCTATCAGATCTCTCTCTCGGAGATCAGGAGGTGTCTCAAGACTCATGATTGCCAATGTTCCTCAACTTCCGGATGGGGTCCAACATCGTGTTGGCGAGGTTCTCCAGCTTGAGTTTCGACCCAACAGCAAGAGACCGAACGTCTTTGCAGACCAACATGTAGTCGCAGAATGTGCAGTCATCGGAGTTGGTGGTCGCAAGAAAACTCCCCTGGCTGACAATGTCACAAAGATTCTTGATGATGTCCGTGGCGTCCGACAACTGTTCAGGTCGCCATCTGACCCGGAGGCCGCAAGTGCGCGTACCGGGGAAAAAATACTCAAATTGAACAGGCTTAACCCTTCCGGCAACTTTACCGCTCAAGGCGGCCGCGGCCATCTGCAAGTACAGAGCATGCTGGATGACCCGTCCCTGCCAGTACGGATCGGTTTGCGTGTATTTGTATGGAGAACCACTTTTATAATCATGAATAGAAAAGGCAAGCTCGTCATCATCCATGATTTCATCCATACGATCCAGCCGTCCTTGTGCCCTTATGGTCCGCCCATCAGGGAGCCTCAACGTTACCGGCTGCGCCCTGTCCAAATCAGTGGGACCGAACCGTGGAGACATTCCGATGGAGACTTCCAAAAATTTCGGAGTGTTTCTGCGACACAACAACTCTTCTTCCGCGAGGAATATTCTGACGGCCTGCAGGAGCTGTATCTGCTGCCTGCGAAACGCGCTCACCCCGACGGGTGGATAGAGCCTCTTGTACTTCTCCAGATGATTGTCCAGAATCTGGATCAGTCTCGCGATGTCCCGCTGAAATAGCGGTACCCGACCCTGATCCATCAATTCGCTCATGAACCGGTACAGCACCTCATGCAAGAGGTCCCCGAATTTCGCCGGATCCAACCAGCGAGCATGGTCTGTCTTGACCTCTTCGGGCGGCTTCACTTTGAGCACATATCTAAGAAAATACTTCAGAGCGCACTGTCCGATGGTTTCGAGCATAGCAGCGGAGACTACCGGTCCGGACGGGTGAGTCGGGTCCAGTTCAGGGAAGGCGCCGGACAAGAAACCATCATAGATGGTGAATTCAGGGCTCTCTCTATGCTTCCGCACATGCAGTCCCTTCATAAGATGGGGAAAACATTCACCCAAGGCGTCGTCCGGACTCTGGACTTTTTCTGTCCCGCACATTCGCCACAACCACCACTCTGCCTGGTCCAAGCAACGGTCGCCGGCTGAAGGCACGAATGTCGCCGGCAGAGACAGCCACCTCATCAGATCGCTCTGGTCACCTTCTCTGCTCCCAGAAAGGATTCTGTACGCGGAAAGAACTCCCGGGCTTGGAAACATGGCCCTGTCTTGCTGAAGATCAAAGCTGGAGAAACCCATGGTAATTGTCCCGCGGAGTCTAGCCAGCAGCAAACTGAATTTGTTGAGCCTATGTCTCAACTGTCCCGATGTTGTTGGCAAGTCCGAGGAAAGTCTCAAACGCTCATTATCCAACAGGAGCGGATCATTCAATCCGACGCCTGGGAACCGGCCATCGTCCAGCCCGATGATGAAAGTGTGTTTGCGGCCGCTATGGCCGCCGGAAAGGACATGCGCGCAGTGGAGGCGCCCAGGGCGAGGGCCGCTACCTCCTACGCGGACCTCGCGAGGCAACGTCAAGAGCCATTCCCACAAATCTATAGCGAGTGGCCTTTTTTCGTGCGCGAGACAAATTGCCATCTCATCAATTCGTTCCAGGAGCGCCTTTCTCGAATAGTTGTCAAACTGGTCGTGACGACGTGCAATTTGTGTCAGGAAGCTTCCTGCAGCCTTGATCACATCTTCTTGTCCGGCCTCCACGCCCTCGGCAATGAAAAGCAGTCTTTCCACCAAGCTGCTGAGATGTTTGAGCATGTCAAGTTCACCAGAAAATGGGAGCCGACCGTCATCTACACTGGAGCTTGCAACGCGTTGCTCAAGTTCGCCCAAGCGTTCTTTCAGCTTTTCGACATACCCGTCTCGCCCGAATCCGATAGTGATTCCCCGTAATTGACCGCTTGCCTGCCTGAAATCCACTGAGCCCTGAGTTGTATCCGGAAATTCGAGCAAACCGTCATGGATCATCCGAACAAGGACCGCCTGAGAATAATCAGACCGCACCCACTCCACCCAACCTGTCAGTGCCCTCGCCGGCCTGGAATAACGGATAGGAATACCCTCCGCGAAGGTGACAGGGATATAAGATTCATGAGATTCCTCATCATTTTGCAGTCTGAGGAAAGTTTCATAAATCAGAGGGATATACTTTTCCGGGTCAGTATAGAGGAGTTCAACCTGATCCAGGTTATGGCCTGCTTCGATGCATCTCCTCAGAACTTCACGTACTTCATTAATTTCACCTATGGCATGGAAGATAAGTGCGGTGCCGTCCCGAAAAGGTTTGGGAGACCGGGAAGGCGTACTCAACCATCGAAGCAAGCGCACGTCCGTATCATGTCCGTTTTCATCACTTGCCTTCTCCTCAGGCTGGTCTACTGCCAGGTATCTGATCCTCTCACGGGATATACTTTCCAATAGAGCGCGCTCCAGCACACTCAAATCAATATCTTCCGGAACCAGTAGGATAGTGTCCGCAGCGGCCGGCCATGCCTCTTTCACCAGTTCTTGGGCTGCAATTCGGAGCACGTCCGCGTAATCCACGAGATCATTCTCGCGGAGAATCGAAGCATACTCATCGAGGAGGTATTTCAGGTCTGCCGCCTTGGCCGGTTCCTCGAAGCAAGTCGGATCGAGTTTGCTCGATTCCACTCTCGCAAGCCTTAATGACGTAATGGCCGACAAGACAATGCTGCATAAATGGATGGTCCGCGGCAAAGATGAAAGATAAGCGAAATCCTGGTCCAGCCGGTCAAGGATTCGATCCACAATGACCAATGCGCGCATACTCGAAACCAGGGAAACGCTCGTGCGGGCCATTTCAGCGGCTGCCAGCTCCATGGCCAGGACCCTGAATGTTTTGACGCGGGTGTTGAGCACCGCCTGACCGCCTAAAGCCACACTATCCAGCCACTGATGACCCACACGAAGGGATGGTGCCACAAGCCACTTTTCGCGGATCAACTCGTCGCGGCAAACTTGAGCCAAAGCTTGGGTGAGATGGTTCATGGCTGAAGTCTGTTTTGATTTTTGGCTGAGGCCGGCAGCGGCAAAATCTTCGTGCACAGGGCTTTTCCATTTTATAAATTGGTCTTCTCACCCGCCAAGGATTTGGTGAGACTGGCCCGACCAAGACTATGCGATCCCAAATCTTTTTGGAAGGGTTGCGCAGTACCTGTGGAAATAAATTTGGCGGAGAACGGCGCCGGCGGAAATGTCAGTGCATTTTGTTGTGATGCGATTTAAACTGATCGGGTTTGGGTCCGCTGGTTCCACACTCCAGGGACCGTTTTGCAAAAGTTTGTTATATGACACCTAATCCGGCCAAAATCTCGGTTGAGATCACCAACGTGAAGTTGGGCGCAATAGTGCTGCTCATCTTCTGCCTGAGTTTATCATTTCTCATCGGAAATATTGGTTTCCAGGGGGACGATTGGTGGATATTTAGTTGGCCGTATTGGCACGCTTTCCCTGAATCCATTTGGCTGTATGCACGCGAATCTTTGCGTCCGCTGGAGGGTGTTTACTGGATTGTGCTGTTCGAATTGTTCGGGTTCAACAGCAAAGCGTTCCTCGTCTTGTCCCTGCTTCTTCACGCGGGCGGTTCTGTGCTGATGGGGGCCTGCCTTGCGAAAGCCTTTCCACAAAAGAACAGTCTGGTCGCGTGGAGCATGCTGTTCGCGTTCCTGCTGCCCACTGCCTCCAACCTGACGTATATGATTCATACGGATAATTCCAGACTGTCCGTGTTGCTGTTTTGGGCCTCGGTCTTGAGCTTCCAGCGCTGGACGGAGGTGTCGCAATCCTGGAGAGGACTGGCGCCGGGCATAATCCTGTATCTGATGGCTTCTCTGGTTTACGAGAATGCCACTTTATTGATCTTCTCGACCCCTTTGTTTTTGTGGCCTGTTTACGTTCGAGAAGATAAGAAACTGCCGAGGAAACGGTTTTGTCTACGATTGTTTGTGGGTCTGTTGGCTGCCTTTGTCGCATTTGTAGTTTTGAGATTCACGATTCTCTCGGGGGGAGCGGTTCATCACAGTCAAGTCGTCCCATCGGTTCATCTTATCTGGTCTTATGTCCACGTTGCCTGCCTCTACTTCCTGCGACCGTTCGTCGAGGTCTCAACTGACAAGTACGCATGGGCTTGGGGGGCTCTTGTTGTGTTCTTGTCTTTGGTGCTATTACTGAGGGCTTGGCGCATGGACCGCGCACTTCAGGTGGAACCGGCATGGGAGGCGAGTTCCGGTTACGTGGCCTTGGTAGGTGCGGCAGTCCTGATTCTTGGCCTCATGCCTTATCTGGCCGCGGGATACACGTCTGAAATGGGCTTTCACAGCCAGAGCCGCGTTTACTCCTCCGCTACCTTTGGAGCAGCAATTCTAGCAGGACTCCTCGTGACAATGTGGAGAAACGAGAGGGCTTTTATTGGAGCCCAAGTTGCCGGGATTGTCGCAGTGGTACTGATGGCGGTATTTTTGGCGGGCTTGAGAAATGATTGGTCCGAGGCCGCGGAAAAGAGACGCCAACTTTGTTCGAGCTTATTAACTATCATTCCTGACGTAAGGCCCGAAACAACTTTCCTGTTTTTGGACTTGCAGTCCTATATAGGGGACCGCGCAGTCGTGTTTCAGGGAGTTGAAGGTCTGAGGGAGTTCATTCGCATCTTGTACCACAAGAGAGACTTGAATGCTTACTTCCTTTATCCCGACCGACCTGATTTCGTGGACTCGAAGGGACGAAAAGCGGTGGTTTCGCGGCAAGGGGTCCAGGCGAGGGGTTCGGGCGGCAGGCCGCCTGCCCCGCTGGACAAGCTCCTGATACTGGAGAAAACAGGAAGTCGGTTGAATCTTCTTGACGGAATTTCAGCTTCCGATCACGCGGCTGCGATCGACTGGCAGGGCGTTGATTCTATACACTCTAATAAGTCACTCATCATATCGGCCCCCAACGGCGGCCGAAGCCGGAATGACCTTTGTACGGAATAGGGCTGTTCTTTCGGGGAAGAGGCGTTGAACGGTATAAAGTGGGTTCACAGAGGAGACATATTCCGTTAAAGCTTGCTCAAAGCGATGACGGACTCGTTCATTTTCTCATCCACGATTTCCGAAGACGAGGGTGATACGGCGAAGATTGCCATTTATTCGCGATTCTGAAACCGAGTTTGATTTTAGACAGGTGCAACGTGGCAATAAGACCTGTATTCCAGGCGTTCTTGACCAGTCTCCCGGGTGTCAGGTCTGTGTGGGACCACGCTACGATGCGATTAAGATTGGAATGGATCGTCGATGCGCCTCTCCACAAGATTCCGGTAGGCGCCCAACCGTCATGCGAAGTGATGTTATCCAGTAATACCAAGCTTGAACCACGACGAGCAAGAATAAGCAGACTGTCGTGAGGAGCCGGGCTTTCCAGTCTCATACCTCTAGTCACAAATCCGGCCTGCGACACGATTGCTTTATGAAAAAGCTTGTTCGGCCACTTCCATGAATAGGAATAGAGATACCATGCGCCGAGTCTGTGATCGTCGTAAAGCATACGAATTAATTCCTTCAGGCCTCCCCAGCCACGAAAAACCGGCGCTCGTTTGTGGCAGGATTCCAAGTCGAGAAACACGAAATTTGTTCCCGTTTTAACATCAGGCACCTGGCTGATAAGGCTGGAGATAAGTTCGTTTCTTATCTGTGCCGCTTCCTTCCAGTCGGTGCTGAGTCCAACGTGAAAAGTTGCCATAAAGCCTAATGCGATCACAGCGACAAACTTGCACATGAATCTTGCGGTCGCGGACCGCCAGCCTGTCAACAGGGCCGCGATAACAATCGCCAAACCGAATGATCCGGCCGAATAGATCCGACTGGACCAGTTGAAGTTGAACCAGGCGGTATTACCATCATAAATTGCTCCCCATTTCGCCATTACCGTATCAACAATCTTGGGAGGAATGGACCCATAACCAGCCAACAAGTAAGGCAATATGCCAAGCATGAGAATCGTCAAACCAAGTGTGACTTGATATATCCTGCCATGTTCTGAAGGAAGCATTCCCAGTGGTCTGTTGCCCTGCGGAACCGTGCCCCGATCTAGAATCAATAAGACAACGCAAGTGGCCACAGCGACCCCAAAGAGTCCTGACCACGGGTCCCAAGCGATAGAGGTGAATGGCGCGGAAAGATAAAAAGGCAAGAGTACGAGATAAGACCATGTCAACTCCCAGGGCGGGAAAAAGTGACGTTGGTCCACAGCGCCTCCACCCAACAATAGAAAACGTATCAAAATCGCCATTAGGAATGCGGTTACTGTGGCCGCGCCTATTCGGATAAAGAAATCTCTGTCCGACAACTTATCTGGATGAAGTTCACGCACCGGCCATACGAGGAGAGGGACAACAAAAATTAGAAAACTTGAAGCTTCGTAGCTTAAAAAGGCGAGACAATATATGGCAACTGGAGCAATGAGCCCGGACCACGACGAGCCGCTCATTGCCCAACGCTGGAAAGCTACGGCGCATGACCAGAAGATCAACATGGTCAAGCGTGAATTATCTGTGCAGAGAACGTAAGTCAGACAAGAAACCGTGGGAAGGAAAAAAGCGAATAAGGTGGCCAGCGCGACAAACGAGCGGCGATCCGGAAAAGCTTTGGACAAACATAATCCCATCATCACGCAGGCGCCGCCGGCGAGCAACAGGGAGAACAGATTGAATGCGGTTTTGTTAAAACCGAAAATCTCGAACAGACCGATCCAGTAGATTCCTTCCACGGGACGCAACGAGGCCTTGGCATAAGCCAATACAGAAGCGGGAAAGCTGTTCGCGTAGGGCCAACTGAATATCCACCAGTCGTCTCCCTCGAAACCGATATCACCGGTAAGCACGGTGAGGGCGAGACAGTACAGCGCAAATCCCGCCGCAATGGGCCACAATATTGATCCGGCCCGTTCCCAGTATCTCATTTCACAATCCGGGAAGAAAGACTCAGCAGATGCTTCAATTGTCATCTGAGTGATGCAGCGAAGCCGAAAACAGTTTAACATAGCAAACCAACTGATAAATGCAAGTTTTTTTGTATCGTTATGGGTTCCGGCCATCTCCGTGAACACCTTCTCGTCGATGTTCTTGACCTTGGAGCGCCCGAGGTGTAAACGAAATAAGTTTGCGACACCCTGCTTACCATTGGTGAGACCTGGAGAGTGCGACATGATCCCTGTTTGCGAACCGGTATTGGACAGCCGCGAAGTAAAGTATGTTATGGATTGCTTGGAGACCGACTGGATCTCTTCAGCCGGCGAGTATATTTCTCTTTTTGAAGAAAAGTTAGCGCCTACTGCGGCGTAAGATAGTCCCAATAAAAACCGCCTTTGAGGAAGTCGAACAGCCACGCCTCGAACATCTTTATGGAGGTGACATTGTGGAGGGAGATCCCAGGGTCTCAATAGTTCTTGCCACATATAACGAGCGCGAAAATATTGTTGATACGATTCAAAGCATTTTTGAGCATGTAAAAGATCGGGCGGAAGTTATTGTGGTCGATGATGACTCCGAGGACGAGACCTGGAGGCTAGTGGAGAGTCTCAATGATCCTCGCGTGGTGCTTATCAGACGCGTGAATACCAGAGGTCTTGCATCCGCATTCAACCGTGGCATTATCGAGTCCAGGGGCGAAATAGTCGGCTGGATGGATGCAGACATGTGCATGCCTCCGCGTATGCTTCCTGATATGATTAAGAAACTCGACCAGTACGATATCGTGGTGGGTTCACGTTACGCCGCGGGAGGAAAAGATGATAGGGCGGCCTTACGGGTCATTTCGAGCAGGCTTATTAACGGTCTCGCCCAATTGGTGTTGGGATATGGGATAAAAGACTATGACAGCGGATTTGTTGTCTTGCGCAGGTCCGTCTTCGATAAGGTCTCTATTATCCCCACCGGGTATGGCGCATATTTTATGGAATTTCTTTATACATGTAGGAAAAAGGGTCTCACGGTCTTTGAGATGCCGTATGTTTTTCGTGATCGAGCCAAAGGGGTTTCCAAATCGGCCCCGAGCATTTTCAGGTTCTTCAAAACAGGAATGCAGTACGCCATTCGCATATTCACGGCAAGATTACGGAGGATAGATTGATGCCACACGAGATCATCGCTGCCTCGTTTGTACGAACGGACGAGAGGGGCACATTCCAAGAAGTGCTCAATGACGGCCGCTGGGAAGCTCTCATTCGTGGTCGCATGAAGCCCGGTGCGGTTATGGGTAATCACTATCACAAACATACGTTGATTTTCTTCTATATATCAATGGGATCCGTGAAGATCAGAACTGTTCATGTGGAAACCGGGGAAATCGATGAGTTCCATTTGCAGCCCGGACAAGGCGTAATACTCCGAACCAACGAATCACATGCCATCCGTTTTCTGGAAGAGTCTGAATTCCTAATGCTCAAATCGGATAAATATGACCCGCTTGACCCGGATACGTACAGTTTTCCGGTTGAGGATTGAAGCTGTGGAGCCGTACGAGTATCAAACCCTATTCGAGTTCGAATCATTTTATTGGTGGTACAAGGCGCTCCATCTAGTACTGCTCGACACATTGGAATCATTGGGCCTCCCATTGGATACGCGGATCCTGGATGCCGGATGCGGGACCGGGCAGAATTTGGCTAATATCGTCGAACATATTACTTCCAACGTATACGGATTTGATTTGTCGGAACATGCCGCTGCCTTTTGGAGTAAGAGAAACCTCGAAAGAATGTGTGTGGCATCGATCAACGAGATACCATTCGCGTCGAAAACTTTTCAGGCTGTTGTTTCCATCGACGTAATGGAATGCGAGCAAGTGAAAGAGGCAGAAGCCTACAGTGAACTGTGGCGGGTTCTGAAACCCGGTGGCTATATGGTTTTGGTCGTCCCGGCTTATGACTGGCTGATCGACAAGGAGCACCACAGGGCCGTCCGAGCCGTACGCCGCTACTCCAAAAGTAAACTCTTGTCTCTTCTGTCGACGCGTCCAATGGAACTAATGAGAATAACCCATCTTTTCGGGTCAGTTCTCCCCGCGGTCGCGTGCCGACGTTTTGCCAGCAAACTTTTTTCCGGAGACGGCATGGATCCTCCTCGATCAGATCTAAAACCTTTCAATCCTATTCTCAACCACCTCCTTTTCAAGCTGGTCAGCATGGAACGCAGACTGGTGAGGAAGTTCGACATTCCCTTTGGAAGTTCCATAATGGCAGTAGCCCGAAAAATTGGCGAATAATGGGAACAAAGGCTTGGCAACTTGGATCACCGGGGACCCTGCTTTATCGATCTTATGACCGGTTGCGGGAGGGGCTGAATCACCGGCTGGTCCATTTCCTGATCGGAAATGCCATTGGTCGGGACAACTGCAATGTCCTGGAGGCTGGCTCCGGGCCGGCGTTTGCGTCTTCGATCCTTCGGACGGAAAGCCGGATACGGCTGAGCATTGCCGTTGACATTGACATGGAAGCCCTCCTTGAAGCGCAACGTCGAGATCAGGCGCTGGCCCTGGTTTTGGCGGATGTGCAAGCTCTACCGTTTCGCAGTGAAACTATCGATCTTTGTTGGAACAGTAGCACTCTTGAACATTTGGACGCGCCTGAACGTGCGCTCCACGAAATGAAGAGGGTGGCGAGACCTGGCGGAATGATATTTGTAGGAGTCCCGAATTCATATGGGCCACTTGGATTCCAGCGCTGGGTCGCCGATACCGCTGTAGGAATTTGGATTGGGAAGACATTCAATTCCACACAGTTGATGGGTATGTTGTCGGAGATAGGACTGAGGCCCGTCCATTGTATATTTTATTTTTTTCGGTTCTTTGTAGGCGTATTGGCACAAAAGGCTTCATGATAATTTGACTCTAACTTACAGGAACAGCACAGTTTCGACTCTCTCGGGGCGGAATCGGGAAAACACCCGCGGGTGATTTTTACGCGAGGTTGAGATATGAGAATATGGCCTGGAAAACCTTACCCGTTGGGCGCAACGTACGACGGTGTCGGGACAAATTTTTCCGTGTTTTCTGAAGTGGCCGAAAGAGTGGAATTGTGTTTATTCGGCGAGCACGGAGATGAGACTCGGATTGATTTGCCCGAGACCAGCGGGTTTTGCTGGCATGGGTATGTTCCGGACGTGGAGTCGGGCCAACGTTACGGTTTTCGAGTTCACGGCCCTTGGGCCCCCGAAGAAGGACACCGTTGCAATCCTTCCAAGCTGCTATTGGACCCTTATGCAAAGGCCATCGAAGGACAAGTTAATTGGAACGAAGCGGTGTTTGCACATTATTTTCGAGACCCTGAAGGCCGCCCCAACACGTATGACAGCGCTCCTTTCGTACCCAAGTCAGTGGTAATTAATCCTTATTTCGATTGGGGTCGCGCGCGATCACCACATCGCCCACTCAACGATACAGTTATCTATGAGGTTCACGTTAAAGGCTTTACCGCTCTCCATCCCGACGTCCCCGCTGATATTCGCGGGACTTATGCAGGTTTGGCAGCTCCGGCAATCATTGACTATCTTACTGCGCTGGGAGTCACGGCGGTGGAACTTCAGCCGGTTCACCAGTTTGTTCATGACGCTCACCTCTTGGAAAAAGGTCTTAGAAATTATTGGGGATACAACTCAATCGGCTTCTTGGCCCCTCATAATGAGTACTCCAGTCGAGACCAGCTCGGCCAGCAAGTGCAAGACTTTAAGCTGATGGTCAAGACACTGCACGAGGCGGACATAGAGGTGATCCTGGACGTAGTGTATAACCATACCGCGGAAGGAAATCATCTGGGGCCGACGCTATCGTTCAAGGGCATAGACAACACGGCCTATTACAGGCTGATAGGTGACGATCCTCGTTACTATATGGATTATACGGGGACAGGTAACAGTCTGAATATGCGCCATCCCCATGTGTTGCAGCTAATCATGGATTCTCTGCGCTATTGGGTGCTCGAAATGCATGTGGACGGTTTCAGGTTTGATCTCGCGTCTACCCTGGCACGAGAGCTGCACGATGTGGATCGTTTGTCATCATTTTTCGACATCATTCAACAAGACCCGGTCATAAGTCAGGTCAAATTAATTGCAGAGCCATGGGACTTGGGAGAGGGCGGATATCAGGTCGGCAATTTCCCGCCTCAATGGGCTGAATGGAACGGTAAGTACCGGGATTGTGTAAGAGATTTCTGGAGAGGAGAAAATCAGCGATTGGGCGAATTTTGTTACCGCTTCGCAGGCAGCTCGGATCTTTATGAAACCACAGGACGGCGCCCATATGCCAGTATCAATTTCGTTACCGCGCACGACGGATTCACCCTGGAAGACCTGGTCTCATATAACGATAAGCACAACGACGCTAACGGCGAAAATAACCAGGACGGCGAGGATTATAACAGATCGTGGAATTGCGGCGCTGAGGGCCCAACCCAAGATCCGGAAGTGCTGAACCTCCGGGCGAAGCAAAAACGCAATTTCATGACAAGCCTGTTTCTATCTCAGGGGGTGCCCATGCTCTTGGGAGGAGATGAAATAGGGCGCACACAGGCGGGGAATAACAACGCTTACTGTCAGGACAATAAAGTTTCCTGGTATGATTGGCGGACAGTCGATGAAGACTTGCTGGAGTTCACCAGAAATCTCATTCGTTTTCGCAAGGAACACCCCGTCTTCAGGCAGAGAGGTTGGTTCTTCGGTCGGGACATAAGGGGCATTGATCACTATGATATTGCCTGGTTTGCAGCTGACGGGACAGAGATGTCCGAGGAGAACTGGAATCAGGGATTCGCCAAGTCAATAGGGGTTTTCTTGAACGGAAAAGCAATAGCCGCTCCGAATGTGAACGGAGAGCGAGTGCTGGACGACATCTTCTACGTCATCTTCAATGCCCATGCAGAAGCGCTCTCGTTCGGACTGCCTGATGCAAGGTGGGGTAAGCGCTGGGTAAAGATAATGGATACGGCTAAGGGCGGCCTGATGGATGACGAAGGTGCATTTGCCGCTGGAGAGAGCCTTGTTGTGCGTGACCGCTCCTGTGTTGTTCTTCGCCTTATTGAAGAAAAATAGCATCCCCATAGGGTATTGCCTCGCGCACTTCTGCCGACCTCAATATTTATGACGTCCTTGAAATAATTGGGAAAGCGCCAACCATGCCTTTACGGTCGGATGAAGAACTCATCCAAGCCCTTGGAAAAGGGGATGAAGACGCTTTGAGGGTACTGGTAGACCGTCACACAGCATCCGTTTACAAGTTTTCCATACGATACACTGGCGATGAGTCACTTGCTCAGGACATTTGCCAGGAGGTGTTTCTGCGCATTTACCGTAACGCTCGCAAATACCTGCCGGGCATGCCATTCAAAACCTGGCTGTTCACTATTGTGCGGAATACCAGCATTGATTTTGCCCGATCATACACATACCGCAAGGCTTCTTCTCTGGAAGAACTCTCTCAGGAAATTGAAAAAAAGTTTCTGATCGATCAGGACTCAGACCCGGAACAAAGATATTTGTCCCTTGAGTCGGCTCAGAAGGTGGTTCGGGCTGTTCAGTCCCTCCCGGAGAAGCAGCGGACCGCGGTGATACTCCGCTATTACGGAGGCATGTCTGTCAAAGAAGTCGCGGGAATCATGAAATCAACAGCTTCCTCTGTGGAATCCCTGCTTGTGAGAGCGAAAAATAACCTAATAAAATTATTGCAAATATGACTTTTTTCTTTCCGCCCGCAGGGTTTTTCAGGGTCCATCCGTATAAGTTTTTAGGAGGCCAAATGAGCTGTCTGAAATGGCAAATTCAAATCCTGAAATGGCATGAAAGAGAGCTGGATCAGAAGGATGAAGCGGCGCTTTCAAGGCATCTTGAGACATGCGTTGATTGCCGGAGCACTGCTGACAATTTTTCGGAATTGGACCGTTTGTTGCTCAAGTCTCCGGAACCCGTTGTACCTACTTTCCTTAATGAGAGGATCGTCTCCCGCGTCATTGAAGAGATGCGGCTAAGTCCATGGAAGAACAGCTTTCACCGTTTCATGGCCTCGTTCGCTTACTTCAGGCCGGCGCTGGCCGGAATGATTCTGGTGTTGGGTATCGGGCTTGGAGTCTTGACGGGTCTGAACTTGTCTCATTCGATAAACTTGGGTTCCACGGCCTCTTCGTATGACCTTCTCTCCTTGGCCGGACCCGAAGATGATGCGAGTGCTTCATCCCTGGATGCGATATGGACGGACACCAGCGGAGGTGGACTATGAAAAGAGCACCGCTGATATACTTGCTCATATTTTCATTGGCTATCAACGGGGCTACAGCGGCTACTCTGGTTTTCTCATGGTGGAAAGGCCAAGCGTATGCAAGAGGGATAACTCTCGCACAAAAACCGGTAATACATTTTCTTCGGGAAGATTTGAACCTTACGCCTGAGCAGACGAGGCGAGTAGTTGAACAGATTGACCGCACCAAGCCTCAATTCCTCAAGTTGAGAAATCAGATGGATTCAGATCGGTCAGAGATGATGCGCCTCATTTCCACCACGCCCGTAAACATGGCGGCCGTGGAATCGAAAGTCAATGAGATCAATCGAATTCAAGGTGAGATACGACTGATCGCAGTGGGAACAGTGATTAAGATTGTCGAGTCACTGCCATCTGAAGTTAAAAACAAGTTCGGGGCTTATCTTCAAGAACGAGGTCGTATTTGCGACGGTTGCGGTCCGGGAACGGGGAAGAGCCTGTTTCCTGACCCAAAATCTGAATAGTGAATTCGATCCGCCGTTGCACTCGGAATCTGA
>DATJPW010000241.1:0-16499 GCA_035506215.1 Desulfomonilaceae bacterium | reverse complement strand
AGGCTTTATTTCAAGCAGTTTGCTGATAGGTGCCTCACAAGCATTCGTCAAGTTGCCCTTGGCCAAACCGGTCCTGCCGGGATAATTCCAGATCAGCCCTTCACAATCTTCACCGTTCTCAAGGGATCAGGGGAAAACCTTGAAGCTCCGCTCACTGAGGGCGAGGAAATTCACAGGATGCTAGAGGCTGTTACCAGTTGGGCCGCCAATTGGCCCAAAGCTAGGCTTCCAGCTCTTGATGAAAAGGTCAAGCTGCCTCTGAAGTCCTCCACCAATGATGCAGACGTGGTTTACGCTCGTAAGCGAGGCCGGGCGGTGTGGTTCCCTACGCTGTTTACGGATTCTGAGTTAGTCCGGCGCTCACTCTCCTGTTATCATAGGAACCTCGTCTTTGCCGCCTTGCAGACTGAGAGCCTCTGTGGTTTAGCAACCGCAACGGAACAGGAGATCGAAGTTAGGACCTTCGCAAGATTACCCGTCATGCACAGGGATTGCGCCGAGCTGGCGGCAAAAATCCTTGGCCGGATGTATGCAGGACACAAGGACACCTATCGCTCAATGAGCCTGCGGTACCACATTCAGCAGAACGGACTTGAGGCGGCCATAAATAAGATTAGGGATGAGTTCAATCTGATACCGCTTCATTAGTTATCAAAGGAACACGCTGTCGTTAGGCACAGTTGCTGTGATGCGCCCTTCTATTGGATACAGCAAATGTATGTGGACACTTCTCAATCCCTTATCCCGCTGGAGAGGACGTGACTTCCCTACAACAGTAAGCGAAATGGAGAGCTTGATAATAAGCCAGTATTATGACCTTGATCCAACTCTTCCTGTTGGACTGAGCGACTTGCAGCCCTGAAGAAGTAGGGCCAAATGAGCACTTCGAGTCCGAAAATTTCCTTTTCGCAATACTAGCCAATCGCTCGGTCTGGATTCAGTTTTTCTTCAGTGATCTTCACCAGCATCGGTCGCGCCGAAAATAGGTCGGGGATTTATTCCATCTCTCTTGATCAGCTTGAGAAAGCGATCGACCAGCTTTGACGCAAGGTCCTTCCTCTCCGCGGACGAAAGACCATTGAGCGGCACCTGTCCGCCGGCCATGCACTTATGGCCGCCGGCCGAGCCGTTTGTCCCGATTAACCGGCGCAGGACAATGCCCGCTTTGTGCGAACGAGACGTTGATCGGCAAGAAATGATCATCAGGCCATTCTTCTCGCCGAGGCACAGTGACCAGGTCACCCCTTCGATGCGCAGCAGGACGTCTGCCATCTCCGGTATGATGGCTTCGGAATCGATTTGTCCGAGGTATGAAACCGCAACATCACGGCGCAGGGTCGTCAAGGCAAGGGCGCGCTGGTACTCTCCCAAGTATGCAGGCGAGAGAGGCGGTCTTTCGATACCTCCCAACACACGAGGATTTGTCAGCGGAAAGAGGTAGCTGAACGCTTGCAAGTCAGCTTTGGACGAGTCTCTCACCAGTGCGTCCGTGTCGGTTTTGATCCCATAAAGAAGAGCGTTCGCCACGGACCTTGTGGGCGTCAAATCCGCGGCCACAAGATACTCGGTCACTATCGTGGAGGTGGCCCCGTAACCGGGTCGAATGTCTCGGAACTGTGCCTTGGTGGATAGTTTCCTCACCGGGTGGTGGTCAATCACGATCAAGGGAGGTTTATGCCGCGACCCCATGAGATTATTGCCGGTGCCCGGCTGTGCATCAATTAGAGCTATCCCGTAGTACTTTCCAGGTTCTATTCGGGGAAGTTGCGTCATTTTAATCCGCAATCTCTGGATCATGGCCTTATTTTCCGCACGCGTCACCACTCCCCCGTAGCCGATAACAGTACGGATGCCGAATTTTTTCTTCAAAAGGAACTGGAGACCGTAGGCGCCGGCTATGCTATCCGGGTCCGGATTATTGTGGCACAGGATCAGGATTCGCTTGCGTTTCGCCCCTTCAATAACGGAAGCAAGCTCTTCCAACTTCCCTGAGCATCGGGTCACGTCCCATCGAGACGCATTCATTGTCGAGCCACTGTTTGGGAAACTTTTACAACCATCTCCAATTCTCAGAGAACCTAAAATGACGGGCCGGTCTTTGATCTTGCCCGCGTCCCTCCATCGAGAATTGAGACAGCCGAAGCGAGTCTCCCTTAGCACATCAAATCTTAATTCCAAACCAACACATTAAACGTAAGCCCGGCGATACCGAAAGGCAAGTATCTTCGTCAAAAATGGTTTCAACTCACATGCGGATAATCGATAAGGTAGGGGACTCAGAAAGGAGCTTATAATTGTGTGTTCCGCTCGTGGCCAAGCCTCGTATCGCCCAATTTGACCTCAGTCTTCCACTTCTTCGGTGCTAAATGACATCATCATCTTACGCACGACGCGTTCGCCAATCATTATGCCGCGAATGATCCCCTTGGACCGGGCGAAGCGATTCTCGATAAATGCTTCCAGCATAAGATGTCTCTTGCCGGTCACTCTGATGCGTCCCATCATGGTCAACGTTTCCCCAGGGGGGGCCATGGTGTTGAGGTCGGGAAATTCGGTCCCGGTCAAAATGGGGACCAGTTTCTTATCCTTGAGGAGTTTCAGAATCATGAAAGTGCCGAACTGGGCTACTGCTTCCATCTGAAGGTGGCCGCCAAAAAGAGGCATGCCGACAAAATGGTCCTTCAGTATCGGATTCTCGTCCGGTGGTGGAACGGTGAAACGTCCGAACCCGATTGTTCCGTCCAAGTTCTGGGTAAACTCCATCACGACGCGGTCCAGGAAAAGAAAATTATCCCCGTACATGCTCAATGTCGTGCGTATTTCGTCTTTTTCGAATACCTGCCAGGTACGTTTGATGACCACCGGAGCGGTCGGTGGTGATGGTCTGGGTTTTGCCTTTCTTATGGTATTGTTTCCGATGAGATCACTGTAAAAGACCTGCCTGACGTCCCCGGAGATGTAGCGACCCCCTGCAATCAATTCCCGGATCATTATCGTTCCGGACGCATCTCTCACAAAATTCGAGATTATCTCCACGGCCCGCCTCAAGATCGGGAAGCTGCCACGGTCCCGTAATTTTTCGAACAGCTCGTGCACCATGTTGTAAAGCTTAGCCGAATCGGTGGATTCCTCGATGCCGACCCACTGACGCTCAAAGAACGTTTGCAGATCTTCTTGCAGGGCAGGGAAGCCTTCCAATGCCGCCAAAGACCGCTCCATGAGAGAGAAAGCAGGAATGAGGTCCGGCGAGTTGCATTGGCGCCCGGATAGGTGCTCTTGATAGTTGTATAAGATCGCGATCTCGATTCCGGTGAAGAACTGGGACGATTGCGTCCAGGCTTCGGGCAGAGCAGCGATCAGAGTGCGTTTACCTTTATCCGCCAGACGCAGAACGATTTTCTCCAGATATTTCTTGGTAGGAGAAATGAAATAGGGCAAATCGCCACGATAAGTTAAGGCCGCGAACTGGCTTTCATCGTGGGTGAGACCGGACAGCCCTTCTATCGTGTCCGCGAAGGACCCCGCGTTGACGTAATAGACGTTTCTTTTCACCGCGGTGGCCAAGTCCGCAAGAGTATGTTGGCCCTTGAGAATGTCGGCCACAGCTTTCATTACCGAGGGTTGCCTGGGGAAACCGCCGGCCACTGCATGTATAACAACGTCCAGTCGGTTGACATCGCGGGCCCGCAGCCACCGTTCAATTCCAGCCAGGTCTTCGAACGCACGGTTTCTCTTGTCGAAGTTGTACCGTAGTGGAACCTCGACAAGCTCCACTCCCAGCTCATGAAAAAAAGCCGCCTCGCGAGGGTCGGCTGGAGTCAGGGAAGTCCCTAAGACTCTAGCACCGGCTGCGACGGCAGCACGAGCAATTGAAGCTCCATATCCGCCTGCCCGTGCTCCGATGATGAGAACATTTTTTCCTTCAAGCATAAGGTCAATCCTTGCCTGATCCAAACGAAGTCGAGCCACAGAAGCTTTTTGTTACAATATGTGCCCGGCTTAGTCAACAGCATCCAGGCTGGACGGCGGCTTTCGTAGGCTTTCAGCTCATAAAAAATATTGCCTTGACAAGGCAGGGACGTTTCCGTAACCGTGCTCCGATAACGGAACATCAAGTAATTCCAAAATATCGGACGGAGCCCACAAAAAATGTCTTGGATCAAAGAAAAAGAGCAGGCAGCAAGGGAGGTGCTGACACTCCTTTATGAGCACCGGATGATTCGCACGTTCTATCGTGACAGACCACAAGGTTGGACCCTTGTTTCCGGTTTGTACAGCCCTCTTTATATACAACTGAGGCCTCTGGCATCTTACCCATCGGTTTTTGCAAGGGTATGTGAATCCATGGCTCGAATGGTGCACGCCGAAGCGCCGGAAATCAACAGAGTGATTGGTATTGCCATGGCGGGAGTTCCCATCGCAGCAGGAATGGCTTTGGCGGGCGGGATTCCTGCTGGATTCACCAGGAAGATGGAAAATGTCAAATCCGCTGCATCGTTTCAAGAGGCAATAACCAGGTATGGAGAGCATTCTTTGCTGGAAGGAGAGATCGCGTCCGGTGACAGGATAGCTCTGGTGGACGATCTGGTCACGCGATTCGACAGCAAGGAAGTGGCCCTGGAACAGGTGAATTACGAGATCCAAAAGAGGGGGCTTTTAGACGTACATTGCCGGAAAGTCTTGGTTGTGCTGGATCGAGAACAGGGCGGAGCGGAAGCCGCTCGCAAACGGGGAGTGGAACTCTTGAGCCTCATAGCGTTCAAGACAGCGGGTCTCGCCCTGCTGGAAGGAGTCATGAATCGGGTCGAATGGGAAACCCTAACCCACTATCTCGATGATCCGGACCATTTTCAAGAACCGGATATTCAGAAGAAAATAGCAAAGTTAGCCATCACTTAGGTGATGGAAAGGACGCATCAATGACCCGCGGCCGAATTGTTGTGCTCTTGTTGATTCTGGTAACCCTGCTCACTCATTACCGGACCGTGTGGGCTGAATCCATGGAGCTGGAAACTCGCCTCTCAGAGTGTGCAGAGGTCCTCAACGACATGATGAATGCCCCTGATAAAGCAGTCCCCTCGGACCTCATCAAGCGGAGCACCGCCATCATCATTTTCCCTTCCTTGGTTAAGGCCGGACTCGGATTGGGCGGACACTACGGAAAAGGTGTGATTCTGCGCCGAAATCCATCCGGGGGAAAATGGGGACCGCCGGCTTTTATAACCCTGATCGGCGGGAGCGTCGGCTGGCAAGTGGGCGTACAATCCACAGAGATGGTTTTGCTGGTGATGACGGAAACGAGTCTCAAAAGCCTCTTTCGGGACAAGCTTACAATCGGCGCGGACGCATCAGTGGCGGCCGGACCTGTTGGGCGGGACGCGTCCGCTGCAACCGACGCAAGCTTGGGCGCAGGAATCCTGTCTTATTCGCGGGCAAAGGGGCTGTTCGCCGGCGTTTCAATCAAGGGCAGCGTGATTGAAACGGACTGGGAAGCAAATGAGCAGTATTATGGGTCGGACGTTTCAATCATAGATATTTTCTTCCAGGGAAAAGGGACCACATCCCCGGCTGCAAACAAGCTTATCCAGCTCCTGAACCGGTACAACTCTTGAATTGCTTAATGTATCCGAATGGGAACTTCCACATGCTCGATTTCGGAACAGCCAAGATATCGTGGAGAGGATATTATCCCGGGGTCCTGGGAGAAATAATAAGACTTCATGCGACCTATTATCACGAGCAATGGGGATTCGACATCTCGTTTGAGACGCAGGAAGGGAAAGAGCTGTGCGAGTTTATGGCCAGGTTCAATCCTGAACAAGACGGTCTATGGACTTCGGTGGTTGACGGAAAATTTGCAGGCTCCGTCGCGATAGATGGACAGCTTACGAATACCGAAGGGGCGCGACTCCGCTGGTTCATTGTTGATTCTGCGCTCCGGGGAATGGGTATCGGTAAGGTCCTAATGAGAAAGGCCATCGAATTTTGCCGGGTTGTCGGCCACCGACGCGTTTACCTCTGGACGTTCATGGGGCTTGAAGCTGCTCGCAGCATTTATGAACGTGAGGGCTTCGTCCTGAGCCAAGAGCGCGAAGTAATTCAGTGGGGCCGGATAATAAAGGAACAAAGATTCGATTTGACACCATGATCTCAACTCGTCCAGTGCAGGTTGTACTCATCTGCTTTCATAAATCTAGTTCGTTCCCGCGTCGCGGGAGGTCGCTACCAGCTAATGGTAGGGCCCGGCGTCTCTGCCGGGCCGGTTTTGCAGATTTTTCACGAATGAGTATTGGGAACGACAAATGTGGTTGCGTGGAAAAAAATGACCGGAAGCACTTTCGGAAAAGGGTGGCCTCCGGCCATTTGTGAATTGATTTGATTGAAATTATCTGTGGCGTCCGCCGCCAATACTGCCATGTCCGGCAAATCCGCCGAAAGACCTAGCTCCGCCGAAAGATCTGGCGCCGCCAAAAGATCTCACTCCGCTGCTACCCATAGAAAATGAACGCGGACTTGAGAAGGTTCGAAACGAATGGGGAGTTGAGAATGAGCGGTACGGAGTTGAAAATGTCCGATTCGGAGTTGAGAAAGTTCGCGAACGAAACGCGTTAGTGGATCCTGAACGGAAGCTGTTCGTATTGAATCGGTTTATATTGGGTGATGTAATGTTCGAACGATTCGCATTGAACCTATTCGCATTGAATCGATTTGTGTTAAATCGGTTCACATTGGGTGACGTAATGTTCGAACGGTTTGCATTGAACCTGTTTACATTGGATGATGCGATACTCGCACTCCTGGTGGTTCTGCCCATGCTGTTGAGCCTAGATATATTGGTATGCTGAGCGGTAGCAAAATTTACTCCTCTAGTCGTTGCGAAGTTTCTGAACGAGTTAGCGTTCCAGGGTCTTCGGCCATGGAAGCCATCTCGCCACCACCACGCCTGACAACCATGCCACCACCACCACGGGTGACACCAGCGCCATATGGCCACGTTATAGAAGAAAATCGGTAATGCTCCATACCAGTACGTATCATATCCATAATCCGGCAAGTAAGCCCAGTCGTCATAATCGGGAACTACTTGGCTGACGACGTAAGTTGGTGCACTGGAATAGGCGGTTCGTGGAGGTCGCAAGTCAGTGGAAATTTGCGGTCCGTAAACCCATCCATTGTCCTCTAGTTGGGCCCAATCGTTTGATGTCCACACGCCGGTAATTTTTAACTGGTCGCCCATGTTGGCGCATCCGATTACGTCGTAATCGTTGCCAGGCCCGCTCCTGATGCGGAGACAATTGTCGGGCTGGTCCACTCCAATGACAGTGGCCATGCCGCCCACGGGCTTAGGAGCCTGAGCGCCTGTTTGGTTCTGGGGAGGAGGTGGTTGATTTTCCTGCGCTAAACCTATATTCGGTATGTTCACAGCCATTGCTAGTGCAAGCACTGTTGCAATGATGCATGTTTGGAATCTCATTTTAAATCCTTCCTATCCTCGGTTTTCAAATCCTTGGACAAAACCATCATAACAATTTATGCAGCCATCCTCTCCTTCACTCTAAATGGACGAATATGAAGCTTGTCTGTTAGAAGAATTGCTGAATTTTTCCTCAACTCCAAGTTGCTTCTTTTATCTTAATCATGTTTCGCGCCGGTGAACAGAGATGATTGTAATTTACCGGCTGCTTTTGAGTCTATCATCCAGATTAATTTGCCATTTACGGGCTTTATGAACTGGGCGGGATAACGGTTCGGCTCGTGGGGTCCTTCGAGGACTTTTCGCAGTATTTCGGACTTTTCCGATCCATAGGCCAGAAAGATTACTGTGGCTCCGTTGTTGATGAGCGGAATAGTCAAAGACACTCTCCAGACCTCCTCCTCAGGCAAAAAGAGTTCCTTAACCCATCGTTCGCGCTCTGCCAAAATGGGAGTGTACGGGAACAGGGAAGCTGTATGTCCGTTTTGCCCCAGTCCTAGTAAGATGAGATCAAATCGAGGAACAGTCCCGAGAAAATGTTCTGCAAGGATGGACTCATAGTCCTTAGCGCCACGTTCCGGCGATTCGTGGCAACGGATCGGATGAACATGGTCAGGCAGCATTGTCACGTGACTTAAGAGTGCCTGGAAGGCCATAGTAGCATTATTTCGCGGATCGTCCGGTGGAACACATCGTTCGTCTCCCCAAAATACGTGCGTGTTTTCCCATGGGACTTGCTTACTGTAACGAGGTTGGGCCAGGAGCATATACAGAGGCTTCGGAGAGTGGCCACCGGCAAGAGCCACAGTAAATTCACCACGCTCATCCACGGCAGTTTGGGCGGATTTGACGAACAACTCCGCGGCCGCTTCAATCAATGCTTCCACATTTGGACTGACACTGATCAAGGTTCTGTTCCCGGTTCTGCTTTAAGATGATTCGATCTTTCGAGTATCCCCGCGGTTCCCGTTGCTGCAAATTCCGTGTTCCGTCATATCCAAAGGGATATTACGCCCCATTACTAGAGCCCAATAATACCACTTTCATAGCGTGAGGTGGCCGCTAGGAAATCCTCATAATGATTTTCTATGTTCCATCCTGTCGGATGCCGTGTGCCTGCCGAGAGCTTCCCTCCGTTTCTCTTCGAGCGCGTTCAGGAGCTTCTCGAAAGGTTTGACGAATTTTTCTATTCCCTCGTTTTCGAGCTGTTGCGACACCTCATCGAGGCTGATGCCCAAACGGCTTAATTGTTCCAGTACCCCGTAAGAAGACTCCAGGTCCTGTTCGAGACGAGCAGCAGGTTGGCCGTGATCGCGATACGCCTTGAGCGTTTCCAACGGTAGCGTGTTGACCGTGTCCGGCCCAATGAGCGCCTCCACATACTTGACATCCGAATAGGCAGGATTTTTTGTGCTCGTGCTCGCCCAAAGGACCCGTTGCGTTCGCGCGCCGTTTTGCGTCAGGTTTTCCCAGCGTTCTCCAATGAAAATCTCTTTATAGATCCGATACGCGGCTTTGGCACATGCTATAGCGGTTTCTCCCCGCAAACTCTTGGCGATGGAAGCATTTTCGCCACCTCGGTCAATTATTTTTTCGAGCATGGGATCGACCAGGACGTCTATTCTGCTGAGAAAAAAGCTGGCAACGGAAGATATCTGCTTGAGACTCTTACCTGCGGCGGCAGCGGTTTCCAGGCCCGATATGTATGACTCAGCCACCTCGCGATAACGATCAAGCCCAAAAAGGAGAGTCACATTGACGTTAATGCCCTCTCCAATGAGCTGTTTGATGGCGACGAGGCCTTCTTTTGTAGCCGGGACTTTTATGAATACGTTCGGTCTGTTCAAAGCCTGCCACAGTCGGCGAGCCTCGCGAACCGTCGCGTCGGTATCCAGGGCCAATTTAGGCGAGACTTCGAGGCTGACAAAGCCATCTCTCCCGTCAAGTTCGTCGAAAACCGGGCGAAACTCGTCGGCAGCCTGGCGTATGTCTTCAGTGGCCAGGGTCTCATAAATCTGCTCCGAATTCCTATCCTCAAACGAAAGTGAACGTATGTCTGAAGCATAATCTTCGGTTTCGACTATGGCTTTTTCAAAGATGTCCGGATTGGATGTGACGCCCCGAAGGCCGTCCTCTTTTATCAAACGACGCAATTCTCCGGACACGATCATACTTCTGCGAATCAAGTCCAGCCAAACACTTTGTCCTAATTCCTGAATTTTCAACAATGGATTCGTGCTCATAATTCCTCCTGTGAGGGCCCCTTCTCCAGGGCAGCGACCTTGGCGAGCCTCCGTCTGTGACGTTCTTCGCCGCTGAATCGGGCATTCAGAAAGGCCTGAACCAAGTCCCAGGCAAGTTCCGGACCGACTACCCGACCGCCTAAACATATTATATTCATGTTGTCATCCTCGACGCCCTGATGAGCGGAAAAGATATCCGTGATCAGCGCGGACCTGACTCCGGAGATCTTGTTCGCCGCAATGCCGGCCCCTACACCGCTTCCGCATACCGCGATTCCACGTTCCAAATCACCTCTCGAAACCGCCCGAGCCAAAGGAATCACGAAATCCGGATAATCGTCCGTTTTCTCCTCAGAGTGGGCCCCGAAGTCCTTGACCTCATAGCCGAGCCCGGTGAGTTTTTCCTTGATGAGTTCCTTCAGGCTGAAACCGCCGTGATCAGCCGCTACACCTATTCTCTTGAGATTCATCTTCTCTTTCCTCAATCAGATTCAACGTCCTTTTCGGCATGGGAGTACAATAGGGCCGAAGGCTGGCAGGTCCGAATCAGCTTCTTCCGTTGCATCGACGGCTAAGGAGCCGAAAAAGTTTGTGCACAATTCACCAGTCTTGCTCACAATGTCCCCCCATAACAGTTACTCGGCAGTGATTGGTTCTTCTATGATAACAAAGTGAAGATAGCTCGCCGCGGCCACGAAAACGAAGATAGTTCAAAAATTGGTTTTTTGCGCGAGCGTCAATTTATTCATTTGAACATGCTTAGATTATAAAATCGAATTCTTTGGGTTGTCAAATTTGAAGTGTTCAAATCATGCAGTGCGCGAGTACTCTGCCCGGCACTATGTACCAGGCTGACATATTAGAGAGACGCGGGAAATTCTCTTGAAGATTCTCCTCCGATGTCTCACGACGTTGGACTCATGGAGGACTAGGATCGGGAACCGCTGTGGCAAATATTGACATGAACGGCCGGACGTGTCTGTACTAACGTAACCTTTCTGTTGAGGCAACGGCAGGTGCCAGGACGATGAGCGGGCCCCCGGGAAATCGGCCCAATCTTCCCAACAAATCGTAGGAAGCAGACACCAAAATGATTTCCGATTCGCAAGCGTGCTCGAAGGATGGAGACGACGTGGTGAGTTCAACCTCTGCAAACGATGCGCATGATAACCTGAAGACTGCCCTCGACGATCTGATCGTGCGGGAGGCAAGGTTCCGGAAAATAACGGACATGCTCTTCGATGGGATTCTGATCATACAGGATGGTGTGATCGTTGAGACTAATCACGGCCTTCTCTCCATGACAGGTCATGAAGCCTCAGAATTGGTGGGTCACAAAATAGAAGAGCTTGACGGTTGGCAGGATCTGGGTAAATCTCTGGCAGTCGTTCCGGATGAACTAATATCATTCGAGACGCTGTTACCTCGGAGAAGCTCTCGTGCTGTGTATGCAACAGTTAGAGCTAGGCGTGTTTCTCTCAGAGATCCAGCGGTCGTTATTGCCGTCATCGCGGGAATGACTGAGGACGAACCTGCATCTGCGTCACTGCTCAGGTCTGCAGAACGTTATCGGTCTCTTTTCGAGGCAATCCCGGATCTCGTCTTCACCAAAGATCAAAATCTGAGATTCTCTGAAGTCAATCCCGCCATGGAGAAGGTCTTGAGACTGTCGGCATCCGAGATCATCGGCCGCACCTCCGAAGAAATTTACGGCCAAGAAGTTGGGGAACGAATTCGGGCCTGGGATTGCCGTGTTCTGTCAGGGGAGACGATCGAAGACGAACACACGATTCCGATGAACGGCGAAAAGTTGGTGTTTCACGAGGTTCGCGTGCCGATCAGGAACAGCGCAGGAGATATCATCGGAGTGTGCGGAATTGGCCGAGATGTCACGGAAAGGCGATCGGCTATGCTGAAACCGGGCATCGTCCCCTCCGGCCATCGCTCGAAGGCCATGAAAGACACCATGGAATTGGCCGGTCAGGCTGCCAAGACGGACAGCATTGTTCTCCTGCTTGGCGAGAGCGGATCAGGAAAGGACTATCTTGCTAGATGGATACATGAGCATTCGAGACGACAAGGCAGCCCTTTCCTCACTATCAACTGTGCCGCAGTCCCTCAAGATCTGGCCGAATCGGAGCTTTTCGGCCATGAATCCGGGGCCTTTACAGGAGCAAGAAGTCGGAAGAAAGGATTGCTCGAACTTGCAGAGGGAGGGACCCTGTTGTTGAACGAGATCGCGGAAATGTCCCCGTCACTTCAATCAAAGCTCCTGGTTTTCCTTGACTCAAGGTCCTTTCTCAGGCTTGGCGGTCAGAAGCCTGTGCATGTTGATGCGCGTATTCTTGCCGCTACTCATAAAGCCTTGGAAGCGGAAGTGGACGCGGGCCGCTTCTCAAAACCACTCTTTTATAGGTTGAACGTTTTCCCAATAAGAGTGCCGCCTCTTCGTTACCGCATTGAGGACATTCCCCACCTGTCTCGCGAACTTCTTGCCAAGGTAGCCGAGGAAATGAATCTTTCCAGAATACCTGCGGTGGATCCCGAGTCTCTGAAAAGTCTGACGAGGTACGTTTGGCCCGGCAACGTGCGGGAACTGAGGAACGTTCTTGAAAAAGGATTGATTCTGTGGCAGAGCGGCAAACTGAAGTTGAATGTGCCCTTTGTTGACTCAGACGCGGATGACTGCTCTTTCCAAATTGCCCTGCCGACCGGCAAGAAGTTAAAAGAACTATCCAAGGAATTTGAGAGACTGATCTGCGTCGAGGCCATTCGGCGAAGTGGCGGGAATCGTAGTGCCGCAGCCCGATCTCTAGGTTTGTCTCGGGATTCTCTTTATCGTTATCTCAGGAGCGGGGCTCCTTCTCAAGGTACATCAGACGAATCTGACTCCTGATCGTTGCAACTCGGCTTTCCAATATCGTGGGTTTGCACTCTTAAACCAATTCGCGTTCGAGGCTACAAGAAAATCCCCTCTAACCCCCCTTTATTAAAGAGGGAACGGGGGGATTTGAGTGCGAAATAGCATTAAACCATTTCCGGTAGAGGCTGTCCGATTTTGCTGACAACCTCCTTGCAATTACTTCGGACAGAAGCGCCAAGCATTCGTACTGTCTTAGTTTTCTGACAGTCGTCTTTTTCGCAACTGCCTGATTTACTGCTAACTGATGATCTTAGCTGTCGCATATTTCTGACAGTTGCCCCGGATTGCCCAGTGGCGGCCCTGATCTTCCCACCCAGTGCATTCTGACAACATACCGATATGTCTAGCTGTCTCCTGGAAAATCCTGCACTTTCGGCGGTGGGCACAAAAGTTGCTCGACTTGTGTTCGCTCTCTGAAAGCTTAGGCTTCGTTCAAGAGTGTCTCAAGCTATTGTTGCATCGGGCGTTGAACCCCCCGGACTTGTTCGCGTTAACCGATCGGCCATTGGGCCACAGAAAATAAATGCAAGCAAGGGAGTGTGGAAATGGGTCTTATCTCAACAATATTCGGAGGAAGACTCTCGAAGGCAGCCTTCAGGGGCGACGTGGGTGAAGTTGAACGGTTTCTTAGAAACGGAGCGGACCCCAACGAGAGACAGATGGGAATAACTCCCCTGATGACCGCTTGTAACAGGGGCCATGTGAATGTCGTCAAAGTGCTCCTGGACGGAGGCGCCCACGTCAATGCAAAGGATTGGGAAGGCTGGACGGCTCTCATGGCTGCGGCGGCGGGCGCAGCACACGACGACGATCGAAACAAAGAGACAACATGCCTCGAAATTGTGAACCTTCTCATAGATTACGGAGCAGATGTTAACCAGAAAGGTTGGAAATTCCAGACGGCGCTGAAAGATGCGGAAAAGGCGGGGCACAAGAGGGTGAAAGAGCTGCTCATCCAGCACGGAGCTAAGAGGTGAGGCGTCATTCCACAATCGCGGCGACAGTCAGGTTCAGTCGCTTCATGTTGACCAACATCGGGGCCTTCTTCTGCACATACAAACTCTAGAGAATCGTAGGATAACGGCCGTTGTCCGTATGGGATTCGCAGGACGGATCCTGGTCGGAATGGTGATCGGCGTCTTTCTCGCCGTGGGGCACTGTTGGTGTGAAAAGCCCCCGACACCAGCCGGGCTGCTGGTTGTACAAGGCAAAGTGCTTGATTCGGCCGGGAATGCACTTTCTGATGCCAACGTTCTGCCCTCTCTCAACGGAAAGCCGTTCATGCCGGCAGTTCATGGGAGAGCGGGGGATAAGGGATTGACCACTGGTAGAAACGGTCTTTTTATGATTGAGATTCCCGCGACGCCGGCTGAGATTAGAAACGGAAAATGGTCTCTCAAGATCACACGGCCAGGCTTCAAGCCTTCGCCAACGATTTCTCTAACAAAGATCCATGATCTAAAATCGGGCCCGGAAGGTCCTGAGCGTTTAGTGGCCACAACTACAATCTCTCTTGAGAGATATCAAGGCGCCTCCTTTTGGATTGCCTTGATCGTCTTTGTGGCAATGTATGCTCTCATAGCTTTCGAGATCCTCCACAGGACACTGGCTGCATTTCTAGGGGCATCGATGCTCCTTGTCATCACTCACACTCTTGGAAATTGCGACGACGCATACAAGATCCTCACGTACGAACAAGCTTTGCATACAATTGACTGGAATGTGATCTTCCTCTTGATGGGCATGATGATCATCGTCGGGGTATTGAAGCCCTCGGGAGTCTTCCAATGGCTCGCGTACAAGTCTTTTGATATTGCAAAAGGGAAGATCTTTCTGCTGTCGTCAGTTCTTTGTGTTGTTACAGCGGTCTTGAGCGCCTTTCTCGACAATGTGACCACGATGCTCCTCCTGACGCCGGTCACTATGGAGATCGCTTTAGTCTTGGGTGTGTCGCCTTTCGTGTTTCTTTTGCCGGAAGTAGTGGCGTCGAACTTCGGGGGAACAGCAACCCTGATTGGCGATCCACCGAATATCATGATCGGTTCGTACGCGGGGCTTACCTTCAACGATTTCGCGGTGAACCTTACCCCGGTGGTGTTGGCGGTAATGATCACTCAACTTCTTTACAACAAAATGCTTTATGGTCGCCAATACCACAGGGCAAGGGTTGAAGACGTTTCCAGGATGATCTCATTCTTGAAGGAAAAGTATCCCATCACCGATCGCAGAATACTGACCATCGGCGGCAGCGTAATACTGGGAGTGATCGTGCTCTTTGTCCTTCACGGCGTGTTTCACATGAAGGTCAGCGTGGCTGCCCTATTCGGGGCAGGGATGATAATCCTGCTCAACAAAATGGACATCGTTGAACTGCTGGAGAAAGAGATCGAGTGGCCTTCTCTCGTTTTCTTTATGATGCTCTTTATTGTCGTTGGAGGAGCGGAACAGACAGGGATTCTTCAGGCGATTGCGGACTGGATACTGAGGGCGTGTCAGGGGAACCTCACAATCGCTGTGATCATTATCCTCTGGGTCTCCGGAATTGCTTCAGCCATTGTAGACAATATTCCCTTTACCGCCACAATGCTTCCGATCACGGCCTTTCTGGGCAAGACCATTCCGGGTGCTGAGACCGGCGTCCTTTGGTGGGCTCTGGCTTTGGGTGCATGTTTCGGAGGAAACGGTACCATCATCGGAGCCTCTGCCAATGTGGTCACCACTGGCATAGCTGAGAAAGCCGGGCACAAGATAACATTCTACAATTACATGAAAGAGGCTGCGCCCATCACTGTCTTAAGCCTAATCATCTCATCCGTATTCCTGTTGATCCGCTATTAAGCTGCGCCTGAGTCGATTCCGAAGAGATTGTTCCGGAAACCGGGACTCACCCCAAAGGAGAGACAAATGACGGTGGGCTTGCTTGGAGTTGTGATTCTTCTAGCTTTGATGTTTTTCTTGGAGATGCCGGTGGGTCTCGCTATAGGCGTCGTGGGGACAACGAAATTCTGGGGACAGTACATCTGATTCCGTGCTCCAAGTTCTCGGGCGAATATGTTTTCGCCGCCCCCGCACTTGGAAAACCTCGTGGCCAACCCGATTTATTGGGTTGGCTCACGTCACGCGCCCTCATGATTCTTTGCATGAACGTTTGCAAGAAGAAACAAATACTAAAGTGGGTTTCAGTTTGGCGGAGAGAGAGGGATTCGAACCCCCGGTGCCACAAGGACACAGTTGATTTCGAATCAGAGTAAAAAGACATATACCACTCAATGACAAATAGTTACCGCGACGCCCATTGCTCCAAAATAACCATAGAGCATAACGGTTCGCAACAGGGTCACGCAAAATTCACACACGACGTCCGGGCCAAGATTGGATGAATATTCCTTGGATTGGCCGAACCCAAGCGAAAGGCCAGCGAGGAACTCCAATGGAGAACGCCGGATCTTTGTCTGTCATCTCGACGTCTCTCTTGTTAGCTCATATGGCTTCTTCCTCGTAAACATTGGCAATGCAGCACAGGAAGGTCACCTTCTCCACGTCGCTCACATTGACTATGCTATGCGGTTCCATTGTAGGAATGAAGACGAAGTCATGGGGGCCCATGTATTTTTCTTCTATCTTCTCGTCCGTTTCCGGATCATAGCTGGTAACAAGTATGCGCCCTTCCAAAATGAACATGGTCTGATAATAGAAATGCTTGTGGATGGGGATGGCTCCTCCAGGACCAATTGTGAAGAACCTCAACCCGTATTCGGGGGTGTCCTGGGGTCCCGCCTGTGACAACCACTGTATATAAGTTTCTTTGACTTCGAGGTCTTTGCCTCTATACGGAAAGGTGGGAATCTTTTTTTCCGGC
>DATJPW010000240.1:0-5866 GCA_035506215.1 Desulfomonilaceae bacterium | reverse complement strand
TGGATCCTCTCGTACTCTGTGTTCAGCTTCGCCCAAGCTTGGTTTGCCACAACTATGAAGCGACGTTCATCAATCAGAAGAACGGGAATGGGTAATGCCTGTAGCACTTTTCCGAAAGTGCTCGCCCAAATTCCTCCCCTGATATCGAAGCTTCCTGAGGACGTAATGTCTTTGCTGAAGAGGTCACCGAGGGAAATTGTTTGTGTAAGAAGATCCTCTCCGTTCAGAAAATTCAATGACGCCTCGTTGTCGTCCTTCCGATGCTCTGATTTGGGCCTATCGTTGTCGTCCATAACACCCCCCATGCTCCATCCCACAAGATCGCGAGGAAAGCAATTAAAGTAAGATCCCTATCGTTGTAAGCAAGCCCGTCGTATCATCATCTAAAGAACCATTCTACCTTACGTCATTCGCGGGAAAAATCGGAATCCCTCCTCCCAAAAAGCGCAATGAGCCGTCGGATCCGTTTCAGATCATCGTCCGAGACATGAATTATTTCGAATCCCGCTACCCAGAGATTCCTGTCAATGCCCTGCATGTTACACCATTTGCAAGCAGCGCTCAGAGTAATAGCATTTCCACCCATAAATTCACGTGAATGGATAGCATAAGCCTTCTCGTCACCAACCCCGGCCCCAATACCTCTGGTTCGAAATCCCATTACGGATAGGTCAGTAACAAGACCTGTGTTGGAAGGGTCCTTAAGTTCCTTGATGGTCAGGGGGCGCCACAGATATGCTCTCGGAAACCGGCGGGTCCGGGACCGGTTGGCCGGATCGTCAAAAAATCCTCCTCGCTCGTCGAGTTCCACAGGCCGGAGTACCCCGGCCTGCACAAGCCTTTCCAAGGTATCATCAAGCTGCTCTGCGGAAAGGCCATACTTGGACATCAGTTCAAAATCCGAGGCCCCCGCCCGAATGTCAGAGAGAATCTTTTTGGCTTTGATCTTAATTTTCGACGACATCGTTACCCCAACTGGAAAGACGCCGGCACCAGCACGGAATGGCCTCACTCGCGATTTGCAGGATATATGTCAGTCCAGTTCGCGCACAGCCTTGCCCATCTCCACAAATGCTTCTCTTACCTGACTCTTCGTTATCTGAAGACGATTTGACAGTTCTAAAGGAGTTATCAGGCCCGCTTCAATTAGCTGCCGAAAAGCACTCTGAAGGTGTCGTGGAAGAAGTCTGTACTTGATCATCAGTGCTTCATCATCCATTCCGGAACGTATGTCGACAAGTAACTGTTTAGCGTTTATCTCTATTTGTCTCCTGAATCTTATTGCATGCTCGCTGGCAATTAAGTCTAGAGCGGTAGCCTTGTATAAGTAAAATTTCTTTCTAGACAGACCGTACTTACTTTGCAAGACCGCGTCATTCAGACCGGCCCGAACGTCTGCAACGAATTCGCGTGCTCTCGCATTCGATTGTCTGTTTTTCATTGTTCGTCAATGCCGTAATGACTCGGCACGTTGATATGCTGGGCAGAAGCCTGACGCTCTAGATATCACTGTCCAGCATTTCAAAATATATAATATTTTGCCACATTTGGCCACTGACATAACCCAGATCTAAATTGTTCCCGTAATACGTCCCATGTGTCAAATTAGAGGCATGGTGCCTTGTCAACCCGGAAGAGACCATTCCATCACCCCAGGTCCCACCCTATTCTCGCTCAAAGCCTCGACCAGTTGTTAGGGGCAGGTCAGATTCAGCCTCGGGGTTTTCGATCTCCACCAGCACCGAGTTTCCGGAAGCCTCTGAGGATACTTCTGCCGCAGACTGTTCGCATGCCTGCAAGCGCTGCAAAGATGCGCTCGCAGCCAAAAGGACTTGGTGGACCGACGCATTTCCTTTGCGCCTCGCCCAATCGACCGCGTTAAGGCCCGCCTGGTCTCTGCAGTGCAGGTCACCACCTTTTTCCAGCAGAAGCCCCACTATGTCCGCGTGACCCTTGTATGCGGCCCTCATCAAGGGTGTGATACCGTGCTTAGTCCCAGCATTAACGTCCACGCCCGCTTCTATGAGCAGCAGCGCTATCTCTGGGTCGCCTGAGGAGCAAGCCTTCATGAGGGCCGTTTTCCCGTCTTTGTCCTCCACGGTCACGTCGGCACCGCCTTCCAGGAGGACCTGTACAACCGTTACACATCGTTTATAGCTCGCTGCCATTAAAGCGGTGCGTCCGAACTTGTCTCGACAGTTTACGTCCACTCCGTTGTCAAGGAGTTGCCTGACCTCCTCCACACACCCACGGGCAGCGGCTTCGATCAGATCTTTTTCCCCATGCTTCTCATAGATATTCGAAAGAATGCCCAGTTCGAGGCTGAGTTCCAAGGTCTCGGTAAGGCCTCCACTGGAAATCTCAATCATGTCTGTTATAGTTTTTTCGGTCTCTGCCGTAATCAGTACGTCTCTTTCGAGAAGCAGCTCCACCGCCTCTTCGCGCGATTCCTTGGAAGCCCACTCGACGGGTGTGAATCCGGCATTGTCTTCAGCATCTATATCCGCCCCTGCGTCAAGAAGCAGTTCCATGACCGGAACATGTCCCTGCCGAGCTGCCCAGATTAAAGCGGTTCTCCCACCCTTGTCCCGGCAGTCAATTTCGGCGCCGCGGTCAAGCAGCGATTCGACTATCGCTGCATGACCGAAATCCGAAGCCACCATTAATCCAGTGAGGCCGGCAACATCTTGAGCGTCGATATGGGCGCCATTGTCAACCAAGAGCTCCACCGCCCCGAGAAAGCCCCTTTGAGTTGCCTTCATCAAGGGGGTCTCGCCTGCGCGGTCGGTTGCATTCACATTCGCGCCTCTCTTCACAAGTAGGCCCAGAATGCCCAGGTGCCTACCTAGCGCGGCGATCATCAATGGTGTGAGACCAGTGTTGTCTCTGGCATTAACGTCCGCGCCCTTGTCAAGCACCCGTGCTGCAGCAAGAGCCTGTTCGCCTTCCACGGCGCACATCAACGTGGTCCTACCATCCCGAGATCGTGCATCAATAAGAGCGCCAGATTCGAGGAGTGTTTTCAATGACTTCATGCTTCCCTTGAGAGCCGCGGCCATAAGGGCTGTCCTACCATAATTGTCACGAGCTTCGATATCAGCGTTGCGGACCAAGAGCATTTTTGCGATCGTTGATTGATCCGACAGGCATGCTGCGATAAGTGGTGTGACACCATCTTTGTCAGCGGAATTCGTGTCGGCCCGAGCGCCCAGAAGAGTTTTGACCACTCGATCGTGAGGGGTGAATGAAGCCTTGATCAGTAGTGTGGCGCCCGTTTCATCTCTAGAATTCGGGTCCGCCCCTTTGGCTATAAGCTTTTTCAACAGTTCATGCTGACCCAGCTTGACTGCCTTGAATAGTGCCTCGGTCTTGTCCTGAAAAAATCGTGAGGCCATCTAATTGACTCGTTTTCCAGTGCTTCCTTTTACACAATCTAGAATTCCAATTCATCCCGGTGCCGCCGAATTTTTCTGGAAGTGTCCTGCCTTGCCCATTTAAGACGTGTCAGGCTCGACAATGACAAGAGGGCCGGGGAAGTTGCAAACAATTTCTACAGACCGAAGTCAGACTTTTTCTCGTTCAAATTCTTCATGGATGCGCCGCAATGAGGGCACTTTTCCAGCTTCATATAGGTTATTTGATTACAAGACGAACATTTGAATACAGGCATGTAAACAGTCTTGGCCAAGGACCTGCGTTGGTCCAGCTCGGCCGGAGACATGAGGCCTGCCCAAATGAGTTTGGACATGATTTTGAGGACTTCGTGCGCTGAAATCCCGTATTTGTGCATCAGGCCGTCATCATCCATTCCGGCCCTGATGTCCGACAGGAATTCCGAGGCCTTGATCTGGCGTTTCGGCACTGCTCCTCTTCCCTTTTTCCAAAAACCGACAATTACAAGTATGAAGCGAACGATTGCGTCACTATCACGTTTCGTCCCAAAGGAGCAGGCGTTCGCAATTTCCATAACATGTGCGACACTGCATAATCCATCGGCAGCCCCTGATTCCGTTTGAAGTGCACCCGCCCTCCCTAAAACTGGTTTTGGTTCCAAATTAATGATAAGCAAGACTCGGGCCAAATAGGAGGTTCGGTGGCCTCCGTCGAAATTTCCCCGAATACCAGCACGATATGTTGAGCCCGCCGAACACGATGCAACCGAAACACCTTCCGCAAAACGAAATTTGAGCTGTTTCGGCTCATTGATTGTCAGCCGTTCCTGATATAGCTTGTTGAATTAAATGCTTAACGGCGAGCCTAGAAGGCTCATATTAGATTGGACAGAAGTGTGTTCAGATAGGATTATACTATAACGAATTTCACATGTTCGACAAAGCAAAAATTGTTTCGCCTTCCGGCTTCTTCATTTGTCCTAAACGGTGTTTCAGGACAGCCCACTAATGAATCCCTCCGCCCTCCTCACATCGGTCTAAGCTCAGTCATTTACACGACACGCGATTTTTGCAAAAGAGGTAGGGGAAGAAAGGCCCAGGGTTTTCGTGATTTAGGGCCTAGAAACCCATTAACCCTAAACCTAGAGGAGTTCTTGTGTGCAAGTTAAATCAGATTTGGCTTGTTTAATTTATCAATGACGTGGTAAACTAGTCGAGATTTTAGGCTGTTGGGCAGTCATGATTATCACCATGGCGCTTTTACCCAGCACATCAACTTGTAGGTTCGTTCAACATTGATGAAGAATGAAAAGCGGACAATCCGTGATAGAACCAGACAATTCGTACGGGATGTCAGGATCGGTCTGAGTGATGCTGCATTACAAGGGAAGTATGACATCCCTAGCAACAAGTTTTATCTGTACAAGGCTACCGCACTTGACTTTATTGCTAAAGAGGATGCGCGAAAAACCAAGAAGAAAATAAAAATCAATGCCAAACAATTCCTTGTCGACATATGGTCCGGGATGGACGATGAAGCGCTGATGGCTAAATACAAACTTATACCACGGCACCTTCAAAGTGCTTTTCGGCAAATAATCAATGCTGGTCTCATCACGCCCTTAGAACTCTCAAATCGCCTCCAAATAACTAAGAGTCAGGTAAGAGAAGCGTTTGTCGAGATGGGTAAGGCTGTCCGCGAACTGGACTGAAATATCTCCTGCAAATCCCGAGTCAGTTGATTGGATGTTGGTGACAAGCCCTAAAACAGCATCAAGAATTATGCGACCCACTAGGGTACCTCCAAAGGAGGCTCTATGAAATCGTTGGCATGTGCGGCTCTATTTCAGTTTGTAGGTCTGCTCGGCCAGTGGCTCGGTTACTGTAAGGGCTTGCCGTTCCTGATCGTCTTCTGGTGGCTCCTAATGGCGGTCGTCTATCTATCGGACATTCCTCGGTGGTCCCAGCTCCTCCAGACGGGTATACAGACCGCTACCCTGATCATTCTCTTGCTCTTTTCGTTCAACATCCTGACCTGGGCTTGACGAATTGCTGTGAATCGTCAGGATATCCACTTCAAACATGATACTGAAATCAACCCCTTGAAAAAAAGACTCATCTAACTACCCGGAAGAACCCGTTCACCGCTGAATCTCTCCGTCTTCCTCACATCGTTCTAGGCAACATCTGCTGGGGCCAAAAACTGTTCTCCAATTCCTGAGGTCAAAATTCCACTTCCTATGACGAGCCATTCCTTGGCACTCTTAGTGTTCTTCATACTTGCGTAGAGTCATGCGCAAAGTGCAGTATACCGATGCAATTTGTTTATGAGGGATCCGGCAGCTCCATCTCTAGGATTGCCGAGCTCAGGGATTTGCCGTGCTGGTCAAGAGCTATGGTTCTCGTCACGCCTCCGCCCAGGGCCCCATGCATTACAAAGTTGAGGGCCCCAATGTTGGGCAGGGTATAGCGAA
>DATJPW010000239.1:0-24746 GCA_035506215.1 Desulfomonilaceae bacterium | reverse complement strand
CGTTCAGTTCGGCCAGAAGGCAATAGGGGGGACCATCAACATCATACCCAAGAGACCTCGACAGAATCCCGGGACCTTCTGGGGCGCTGAGATGGGCTCCTGGCATACCGACAGGGAATGGGTCGCGAGCAACATGGTGCGAGGGCCGGTGGCTGCCGGAATTTTCGCGGGCAGGTATTTCTCGGAGGGGTTCAGGCTCTATCAAGGGAACGGCTTGGACGAGGAATTCGTTCCCCGACCGGGCCCATGGGCTCTGTACAACGTTCAGGGCAGCATAAACTGGAAAATCACTCCGAATCTCACCTTCGAGATTTCGCAACTGATTTCCGACCGGCGTAACGGCAATGCCACGTACATTCAGCGGCCCGAATGGGAACGAAGAGACACCCGGGACGTGGCAGTCTTGGATTACGGTTTTGGGTATGTCTACTCACCGGTGTGGGACGGACCGACGGAACTCTGGGATGCAGTTACGATCGGTCGGCTGCTCTATAGTGGAGATTGGCTGGGCAACTTCGAGGCGATTTACAGCTACAGACGAATGGATCAAAGAATAACAGGGATAAGTTGGTTCGGCCTGTCCGATCAGCGGTGGATCGACCAAGGCCTTTCGTTGAAGTACTTCCGAACCGACAAATACTCGGTGCTGACAAATGAGCTTACCATGGGATCCGACCTGTGGGACGGTAAATTCGGCAGAGAATCCAGGCAGATTATTCAACCATACGGCACCGGCGGGCCGAACATCGTTGAGCATCAGGCTACGCAGTCAGGCTACAGGGAATCCTTGAGCTATTACGTGATGAACCAGACCAGGTTCTGGGACCGACTGTATGTGGACCTCGGCTATCGCATCGAAAACTACGATCTCCCGGATCTCTACGCAAACAATGACGCGCGAGTTGTCACGAATGCGAAGAGAATAGATCGCAAGAAGAGTGCATCTCAATGGAGCGTGGGGCTGGTTTACGATAGGGAACTTGGTTCCAGTCTCTACTACAAGCATTCGAGGATGTATCGATTCCCCGAGTTTTACGACATGATTAATCTCGGGTCATTCGGATTGCCTCCAAATCCGCCGTTTTGGCTTCTCGATCCCGAGGACGGGACTTTGAAGGAAGTGGGGATACGGCACTGGTTCAACCGCAACATCTATGCAAGTGCCGTGTACTATGAATTGGATATGGATAATGAAATTCTCTACGGCATGGATGACGCGGGAAATCAAAGGAACATGAACGTCCAAAATGTGTCCCATTCCGGCCTCGAACTTGAATGCCTTGTAAAGATAACGCCTTCCTGGACGTTGAAAGGAAACTGGACCAAGCAAAAGGTGCTTGTCCGAAGCAACTTCCTCCCGGCCTTGACGCCCCTCAACGGCCTGACAACCGAGGATAAGTGGATGTACCAGAACCCGGCCGAAATGGGCAACCTGTGGCTGGAATACAACAATAGGGAGTGGGGCTTTTCAGGTCTCATTACCTATCATTATGTTGGGAGCCGTTACCGGATCAACGATCCGTACAACATAGCTGAACCTTTGGAAACCGCAAAGTGGGGAGATCTGGCATTTTCCCAGAGCTTCTTCGACAACGCCGCAACGCTGTACTTTGGCATCAAGAACTTTTCGGATCGTCAGTATGCCATTATTGGCACCAAATCCGCTCCGAGCGTCTACAGTCCATTAGGTACGGGGGTTCCCGCTGCTTGGTACCCAAATGAAGGACGGACGTATTACGCAGGAATAAAAGCCAACATGGATTTTGACCGCATGAAAATCCCTACACGTGAGGACTTGAGCAGGATGCAAAGACGTCTTTACGGGACTATGCAGGCTGGCTTGAATGATGCTTACGGATGGGGAGCGAGAATTAGTAGCCTGGCAAGCTTTTAGGGGCCGGTCGGAATTGACAGGAATGTTTGGCGAAAAAAGGAGGTATTTGAGTTGAAAACACTTCGAATTTTCCCCGCTACGCTTGCGGTGATTTTGTTGTTAGGAATTGTGTGGACGGCACAGGCCGGTCCCCCTCTCCAGAAGTGCGCTATTCAACCTTCAAGGTCACCAGAGTACGGTCCCCAAGGATCACCCCAGCCGGAGTGCAGTGTGGAGATCACCTGCACGGACAAACCGGTGCTGCTGGGCTATCCCCAGGGGGTATGTTTTCGGGCGACATGTCCCGGAATTTGGGGATTGATTCACACAAGGGCCGATCAAGCTTCATTTCGAAGGCGGTTCTTTACCTATCGTCATTACAGCTTCAAAGGATACTGGGATTTGAAAGATCAAGGGGTCATTGAGGCCGGGGCCGTGCCCCTTCGCGAATTGTTTCTTGTCTTGCCGGAAGACCTCATCGAATTCAAGGTGACTGACCCCGATTGCTTCGCCAAAGTAGAAATCAGGAAACTTGGATACATCAAAACCGGCAACTTGCAAGAACTCCAGGAATGGCTGGCCTACAACACTTATATGGAGAGAGCAGAGCTGAACGCCAACAACCGGATTTCTGGCCCTGTGCCATACGGAGACTGCATAAGTGGCGCGAGTTGGCTGGAGCACGCTAGAGGAGCTGCCATTGGAGTCCTGTTCTCCGTGGGCCGTACCATCGGACTGCCTTCACCGGGCTATTGAGATCAAAGGGAATTCCGGGAGTCATATCGAGAAAATCGGTTTGCCCTGGGAAACGTCACCTTCCCCCAGGGTTTTGTGAGCGACCCACCTGCTCTCAGGGACGGGTTTCGTACGGCCCGTCTCTCTTTTTCTGCTCGTCAGATAAGGACGTTCTTCGGATTCCAGACTTGTGACGATCTCGAGGTGCCATCACCAGTGATACAGCCAGAGGAATCACTGGCCATGACCACTGATATTTACAAGGAGATATCTGTGAAAAAAGGACTGCTGATGATTAACACCGGTGACGGAAAAGGGAAAACCACAGCCGCCTTGGGGCTCATTTATAGAGCACTCGGCCATAATTTTCGCGTATGCCTGCTTCAATTCATCAAGGGGACAAGAATAAGCGGAGAACTGGTCTCGTCAGATCGTTTCAAGGACCTTTTGGACGTATATGTATTGGGAGAGGGATTCACGTGGAACTCCAAAGGAATGCAAACGCACATTGAGGCGGCCGTCAACGCGTGGTCATTTGCCAAAGAGCTTATTCTGTCCTCAAGATACCATTTGATTGTCTTGGATGAGTTCACATACTTGGTGAAACAGAACGTGATAAGTGAAAGAGAGGCCCTGGAGGCGCTTCTCAGTCGTCCCGAAGGGACCCACGTCATGATTACGGGACGTAACGCCCCTCACTGCCTGATTCAGATTGCTGATATGGTTACGGACATGCGAGCTGTGCGGCATCATTTTTATTCAGGGATAAAAGCGCAACGAGGGATTGAGTTTTAGGTTCATTTCAAACACAGGAATTCGCCTGTCACTTCCAATCTCCGTTTTGGTCGGCTATGAGGACGTTGCTCATGCAAGAAGCTTAGCGCGGTTCGGCAGAAGGCTTCTCGTTCAGCGTCCTATCAGTCATGAGAGAAGTCCGTCACCATGCCCATGCCGGACCGAAAGAGGGGACTGAGAGTGCAAGGTCAGGGAGCGTCACCCAGCCGCGCTAGAGGCGTCATTCGCGGGGCTCCAGTGACAGGGTTCACATCGACAAGCGCCTTTATGTTAAAGAATTGTGCCAGATTTTCTTTTGTAATCACTTCCCGAGGAGCCCCTTGGCCGTAGAATTTTCCCTCGTGGAGAATCTTTAAGTGCGTGCATGATTCGCACATGAAGTTAATATCGTGAGACACCATAAAAATCGAGATGCCTTCCCTATTGATGTCGCGCATCAATTCGATCAGCGAGAGCTGTGCATACAGATCCAGATGATTAGTGGGCTCATCGAGGAGAAGGACCTTAGGCTGTTGCGCAAGCGCCCTGGCAATTCTCACTCTTTGGCGCTCACCACCGGATAGCGTTTCTATCCTGCGCTCCGCCAAATGGGTCACACTCGTCCTTTCCATTGCTTCCTGCACGACCGCCCTGTCCGAAGGGCGCTCGAAATACAGGCCTCCATGATGGGGGGCCCTCCCCATCATCACCTCCTCTGTCACCGTGAAACTGAAGTCAGGCGCCTCTTCCTGCTGGACCACAGCAAGTTGTAGGGCTACTTCTCTTTTGGAAAAAGAGCTCATATCTGTGCCCATGAGGGTAACAGCCCCTTGTGACGGACGTAGCAACCCATTCAGAACCTTTGTGAGCGTCGATTTTCCCGCGCCGTTAGACCCTATTACGCCCACGAAGTCACTTTCCTCGATAGCAAGGCTTATTCCGCGGAGCACAGTTCTCCTGCCGTAGGTCACACTGGCATCTTTGCATTCCAGAATCGTATTTTTCATCTGTTGTGGCTCGAAATTGCGTTATACGGCACAGGTCCCGCTTATTTCTTCATGAGAAGATATAAGAAGAAAGGGGCTCCAGATAACGTTGTGATGACTCCCACCGGCAGCTCCATAGGGTAAGCGACAATTCGGGCCACGCAGTCCGAGGCCGCGAGAAAGGCCGCTCCACCAAGCAATGCGGCCGGGAGCAGCACTCTGTTGTCCGGGCCGAATAGCAGTCTCATCGCGTGAGGAACTACCAGGCCAACGAACCCGATTGTCCCTGAAACACTCACAATTGCTCCGGTCACCATTGCCGCGACGATCATGAAGAAAGTTCGTGACCTGAAAACATTGAGCCCGAGGTGAGCAGCTGTGTCATCCCCGACGATCAAGAGGTTCAAGCGATTGGCGTTAAGATAGGTGAGTGTCCATCCTGCTGCGACGGCTATTAACGCCAGCAGTACCTTCTGGTAACTAGCAAGGCTGAAGTCCCCCATTAACCAGAAAAGAATCCGCTGCTTTTCATGGGAGCCCGAAAGCGACAAAATCAACAGCATGAGAGCGTTCATCAGTGAACCAACAATCACACCTGCCAGGATGACGGTGTTGACATATCCTCGGCCTCGTCTGGTGACGGCGAGTCCATACACCAGGCCCACAGCCACAATACTCCCAAAAAACGCACACACAGAGGTACCAAGAAGCCATCTCTCTCCGAACAGGGCGATTGACACTACCGCCCCCAAAGACCCTCCTGCGGCAATGCCGATGAGATACGGATCGGCCAAGGGGTTTTTGAGCACCCCTTGAAATACGACACCGGCAGAGGCCAAGCCCGCTCCCGCGATGGCGGATAGAAGCGTCCTGGGAAGTCTGTAAGACAGAATGATTGTCCAGGTCTTTTGAGCATCGATCCCCAGGGCACTCCCCGTCAGTAGCGTTTTCACCTCCGTGACGGTAGTTCCGGTCAGTAGAGAAATGAGCAGCACCACAAGGAGAAGAACACCCAGACTCATGCTAATAAGAATCGTTCTTGCAAGCGTGGACATTCCCATCGATATCTCTCACAGAATAGATTCAAAGCCGCCAGAGTAATCATTTGAGCCTATGAACGCCAGCAGAAATTCCACTACCGAAATCCTTGCGGTGAAGTATGGTTGCCAACTGTTCCAACGCGTCCATGATTCGCGGGGACGGGCGGGCAATTAGGTCAGCATCTATTTGATATATTTGGTTATTCTTGGTTGCTCTGAGATCTGGATGTCTTTGCCACTCGTTGAAACATTCGTCATCTCGGCAATCTTTATTCAATACGATTATGATGTCAGGGTCACGCTTTGCCACCTCCTCCATGCTAAACTTGGGGTGAGCAACAGCGGCCTCCTCCGCAACGTTGACTCCTCCGGCTTCGCGGATCAATGACCCGATGAAGGACCTTCCTCCCGCCAGGACGAGGGGCCTTATACCCACGACAAATAGGATCAGGGGCTTGCTGGCGTATTGGACCCTTTTTCGCACGGCCTGCCGTCGTCGCTGAAATTGCTCAGCCACAGTTTTTGCGTCGGACTCCCTCCCAAGGATAGTCGCAAGCCGGTCTATCGAGTGAACGATCTCGTCCAGGGTGTTGCTGTTGTCTACAAACGTGGGGATTCCGATTTCAGTCAACCGGTCAACGACTTCTTTTCGCATGCCAGTTTCAGGTGACAGTACTAGGTCCGGTCTCAAGGCTATTATCCTTTCCAGGTCAGGACTCATGTATGCCCCGATTTCCTGGATCTTTAGTGCCTCGGGCGGTTCGTTGCATCGCGCAGTCCTACCGACGAGTACATGTCCTGCCCCAAGATCGAACACCATCTCCGTGAGACTCGGAGCAAGCGAAATAACTCTCTTGGGAAAAGCCGGAACGCATACCCGTCGAGACAAATCGTCCTCCACACAGATCTTGGGAACTTGGTCGGCCTTAACCGGCAGTACAAGCAAGATCGCAAGAGCGACCACAAATGCCCAGATGCGCGGGTGCAACCAAGTGAAGTCTTTCGGAGTCCTCCTTGGGAACAAGAGCTTCGCCTGGCAGCATACGTGAACTACTCCAAACGCTCTCATTTGAGATACCTTATTTCCCACACGTGCTAAATTCACCTGAAGCTTCTGTCGCTTCTCTTTTCCTATTCTTAAGACCATTTAGAAGCGCGTCAAGAGCCATACATATCGGTTTTGACGTGAAACCATCAGGCACAAAGCCTATCCACGTATCCGTCTTACAACCCGAGATCGCGTCGCTCACGTGTCTACAAACCTCTTGAAATGATCCCAGATCACTAACAAAACCGGCGTCGTAATTCTGGCTTACCGCGAACGCCGACTCCATGAAACCGGCGTAGAGAGGATTCAGCAGTAGCGTTTCCAGCTCGGCGCATGCGCGGCCGCAGTCTTCGCGAGGAAACTTGCCGCATTCGGTCACCAATCCATACAAATCAATTTTCCGCTCTTTGAGCCTTTGGAAAACGCTTCGGCCGGTCAGCAAACCATTCTGCAATGATATACTCTCCTTCACTCCGCTGTACACTGCTTTAGCGATCAGCTCTCCCAGTTTTGAATGCCCACCGGTGTTCTCCATCTTTTTCCCACGTCCCTCCACGATCAGTACTTCGTCCGTGCCGGTGCCGGTCGCCTGATAGCCGGAAGAATACGAGCTACGAATGTCAAGATCCTGAAGGGCCGCTGATTTTGCTTCCGTGGCGCTGATGATGGCTCGTGTGAGGGCTCTCGGAGCAAGCTGCATATTCGTGAGTATAATAACATTGATGGTTCCCGGCTCACAAAATCTTCCTCCATCAATTGACGCTCGCGTCGCGTTGCCCTTCACCCCTGCAGTCACCAACGCGTACACAACCATGTCGCCGTGCATCATTTTCTGCACAGAGAGATTATCCATTTTCGCTCCTGTGTATAGGAAGGACGCTCTGGCCATGTCTCGTCCAGTAATTGTGCAGACGTTTTGTTTCAGGGCATCTAGAGAGAGTCCATTTAGTTTGGTCCAAAGAGGTGGCGACAGATAGTGATTTCCCACCACTGCAATTCCTGATAGGCTGCCCGCGAGTGAGTTGAGGCAACTCATGGGCTCGGTAAAGTCAATCAGGAGGGTCTGAGTAGGAAAATCATTCATAATGCCATCGACTATTTGAGCTGATTTCACGTAGGGAAGATCAACGGTCAGAGAGCGAGATTGCACTGCCCGGTCTGGAGTGAGTCGAGCCTTTTCGTTAGCCAGCTCCTCTGCATAGATGACACTGGCCAACCATGAAACAAAATTCCCCATATTGATCGACGCTCGGCAGGTCAGATCGCAAGGAAAGTCGGCGTAATTACCGTTTCGGACAGCGTCCACGTCTTTCCAGCCGGGTTGGTCGAAGAACTTCTTTGGCAGTCTGGATTCATCTCCACAGTAGTAGACGACCTGGGGATTAAAGTTCGTCCACTCTTCTCTGGTCACAGGCACGACTGCCCCCGGCTTTCCGAACGACGGAGCTATTCCGCCCGCACATCGGATAAGTTCATTTTGAAATGATCCTTCACCCGGAGTCATCATCGTATCCGATCCCATGAGCCGCATGACTCGTTTGCGGTTAGCTTTGGGAATCGTTGCTACTTTACGGGCCACGAGATCGAGCTGCTGTCGCATTTGGCCGATCTTCGCGGCCGCTTCTTCTTCCTTGTCGGTGATTCTTCCAACAAGTTCGATCATCCTGAAGCCATCATCGATTGTGTGCGCGTCGACCTGAATTAAGGCGATTTCGGAGTCGGCAAAGCTTCGCTGTATTTCGTCATGCAGTGAGGAGAGAAGAATCACGTCCGGTTTCAGACTTGCGATAAGCTCCGAGGATGGATTGAAGAAGCTTCCGACTATCGTTTTCGTGTTCGCCTCTCTCGGATAGGTATCGTGATAGGTAAGCCCGACGATCAGGTCACCTGCTCCGAGCGCAAAAAAGGTTTCCGTGGCTCCGGGAACCAGTGAAACCACTCGTTTGGGGACGCCTTTGAAATGAGCCGTTTTGCCACAAGAATCCGTGACCATGACGGGAAACGAAGAGCCAGCAGCAGAGACGATCTCTGCAATGAGAAACCCCATTAACAGAACCAGAAATGTTTTCAGCAAACAAGAGCGAGTCGAACACATGAATTTCCTCTCAGTTAATCCGGTGCGGTCATGAATGGGACCGTACTCGAGACAAGGCGCTGTGCAAAACGAGCCAAAGATCTATCTGAACGAGCATTTGCAGTTTATCTGAACCCTTCCATAACTCTGAAGGATTTGAATGAAAGAAATTTCTAAAGCACCTTCTTGAAAACTATGGGAACTACGTAGGTCACTTGGTCTCTCATCAGGGCATCCGGTATGGATGGAAATTTCGCGGCCGCTTTCTTCACAATCTTCAAGGCAGCCTCATCCAGCGCTTGGGAATCTGCATGGGCCACAATGGAAATGTTCGAAAGGGAACCGTCTTTGTTGATCGTGAAACGGACCACGGTTTGACCGTGTGCCATGTTCCTGAGTGCCGCTTTGGGATAGTAGGCTGCCTCATGTATGGCAGCAAATATAAGGTCCTTGTACGTCTGTGCCTCGTCTCCCGCTTTCAAAGGGCCTTCTCTTTCGGGAGTCGCCACAGAAGGCGTAGACGCTACCGAGTCATGCAAGCTTCTTGAATCATTCGGATGATCGTCTTTCAGAGAGCGCTCCGGGGGAACCCTCTGGTGAGCAGGGAGAGGTTCTTTCGGAAGCTTGGCCTCCACAAGCCGGGGATTGATCTTGCCTTCCTCAGATACCTTTTCCAGCTCGACTTCAGTTTTCAGCGCCTTCCCAATCTCTTTCCTAATTTTCGCTTCTTCAGACTTCAGGTCTCTTCTTGCCAGAGACGCCATTGAGGCAGGAGAATCGATCGAGGCAGGCGAAGGGTCGTTGGGCGTGTTGACTTCACGTGTTTCCGTAAGTCTTACAAATATGGGTTTGTCGGAAATGCCTCCAATTCCGGTAAGAGAGGGGGTAGGACACGCAATGAACAAAGATAATGCGGCCAAATGAAATACAAAAGAGAAGGCAAAAGATCTAAATTTCTCCAAGCCGAGCGGAGGGTGAGACAAACTGTTGGAAGAAGCGGCGAAGAATTCATCATTTGCCAAGACGAGGTCGTGGTTTAATGGAAGCTCGTGTTCGGTTCGCGGCTGGCCGATAATCTCAGAGTCGTCGAAAAAGTCGATCCCAAAAAGGATTGCAGGTTCCGCATGGCTGAAATCGGAATCGCTCGGCTCAAATTTCCAGTCATGGTGCGGTTGGGCACTTGCATGAAAAGCTGTTGAGTCGTCATAATCGACATCGAAGGGAGACTGCAAGTTTGTGGTGGGAAAATCCTCTTCCCGACATAAAGGATGCCTGCGCCGCATTCCTAACCAATCTGCAACCGGTCGGGTAAGTGACCACGGAGGTGCCAACGCGGGCAAACTGATTACGCGCTCCGATCTTCCATGCGAGTGCAGGATACCAAGGAGTTTTTCCATCTGAACACCTTCACAAGAATATCGAACGCGCTGAAATTGTGTCGCCAAAAATAAAAAACCCGAGCCTCGTAAAAGGTCTCGGGAATGCACCCAGCTTTCTTTTCCCCGATTACAGCCGTACCACGCGACTACCAAATCATAGGCAGGTCTTCTGACTCCCGGATCACCCTACTTCTCTCGCCTTCCCAACCTGATTCATCAGGGCAGTGGCTTCGTGAGAGGTTCGTTCCCGGTCACAGCGGCGGGACCGCGCCGGATTTCAACCGGCTTCCCTATTAAGCCTGAAAGGCACCTATAGTGAATCTCTGCACCAGTTATTCCCAAATGTCAAGTCATATTGCGGCAGTCTGGTAACGCTTTGTATGAATACCAGTCGAGGGAGGTGTGGGGGTTAAAGGGATTTCCATTGTTTCTTCCTTCAGCAATTCATGATAATTGAACGTGATCTAGCGCCATGAAACGTGTTAATTCTCCCACCTCGCAGTCCCTTGTAATACGCTCGTGCATGCAGGAGAGCGTTTTTTCTCGCGTTTGGGGGTTGGAAGGAGTATAGGTCTCTCATGCGAGATGAACAGTTTGAGCTGCATGCGAGAATTGAAGAAGCCCACTGGTGGTTTCGGGGAAGAAGAAGCATCATTAATCGGATTGCGGGCCATGTTTTGCCCGCTTCTTGCCGCGGGATGATCATCGACATCGGCTGTGGAACAGGAGCGAACCTGGCGGCCCTGGCTTCCGACCACGATTGTCTGGGTATCGATGTTTCGGAGAATGCAATACGTCTTGCCAGACAAAGATTTTCAAATGTTGAGTTCCTGCATTCCGATCTGCGCCATTTAGCGGTACCGGCCTACCAAGGACCAAGGTTGTGGCTTTTACTCGATGTCCTGGAGCATGTGGAGGATGACATCAGTTTCTTTTCAACCATCCTTTCAGTCATGGAAGAAAACGACCACCTTCTTATGACGGTTCCGGCGAACATGTCTTTGTGGAGTCCTCATGACGCCGCTCATGGGCATTATCGCCGTTACCATCGTGCCATGCTGGAGAAGCTGTGGAAAGGCCGCGAGGTTACGGTGATCTTTGTCACCTACTTCAACTTTTTCCTTTTCCCGATCATATACGCGGTCAGGGCATACAATCGGTTGAGGAAAAAGGAATGGGGAGAGGCTGGGACTGATTTGGACCTGCCTGGGCCATGGCTTAACGGAGTTTTGGAATCAATCTTCTCATCGGAAGGAGCCATCCTGGAGTACCTTATGAAACGAGGCCGGAGAACGGGGTGGCCATTCGGAGTCAGCCTGATGGCCCTGCTGAGAAAAGGATCGAAGTAGCACAAATGCGTACGATAATAGTGGTCCCGTGCTACAACGAGGCCAATCGCTTGGATCCCGAGGCATTTGAGCGGGTTCTGCGAACCTCGGATGGCGTTAATTTCCTGTTCGTTGACGACGGCAGCACGGACCAAACTGCTCGAATTCTCGAGAGCTTGATTGACAGGAGCTCCGGCTTGGCGATGCTTCACAGCCTCCCTAACAATAAAGGGAAGGCGGAGGCGGTCAGGTCCGGAGTGCTGGAGGCATTTCGATTCAAACCCGACTACATTGGCATGTGGGACGCGGATTTGGCTGCGCCCCTGAGTGAGATTGCCGGATTTGTTGAAATTCTGGATAAGATGCCGCGCATACTCATCGTCACAGGGGCAAGAGTCAAGATGATGGGTCGCGTTATCAAGAGGTCTGCAACGCGGCATTACATGGGCAGACTCGCGGCTTCCCTGATATCTCTGGCCCTCGGGCGCCCGTACTACGACACCCAGTGTGGGGCCAAGGTATTTCGAGCCACGGATCTCACGCAACAATTGTTCGCTGAGCCGTTTATGGCGTCCTGGATATTTGACGTTGAATTGCTGGCTAGGCTGGATGCTTTGTCTCGTGTGCATCCTGACTGCAATCCGAGTGAATGCGTTTACGAGCTTCCCCTGCTGGAATGGCGACATAAAGGAGGGTCAAAAATACGGCCGTCAGCCTACCTGTTTTCCTTGCTCGATCTTTGGAGCATAATCAGAAAGTATTTCTAGTTCTTATCTCGCGAAGACATACACGTAATAGTCCCTCGTGCCCGCAGGTTTAAACCAGCCCTCAGACAATAGCGCGGCAAATGCCGGCCCCTTAGCAACAACAGCCTTGAATCCGGCATGTTTCAGGGAGTTGAGTAAAAGGGCCCGATGCCTTGCCCCTTGATCCAGAAAATCCTTCGCATCAGCGATTTCGCCTGTGGCCCGTACTCCGGCCATGCGCGCCCAATAGAGCGGACCTCCTGGAGGCCGGAATATCACTATCTCGTCGCCCTTGCCAACGCCGACCCTGTCAAAGAATTCTTTCAGGGCCACCCCCTCGGCAAACACTTCGCTGTGTGATACCTTACCCGGTGCGGTGTAGGCAGCTCTGATACTCTCGTCCACTACGAAGTAGGCAACATTTGCCAGAAAGAAAAAGGTCAGCAGGGCCGCTTGAAGCACGGTTCCCGACCTGTCGTCAGGCACAGTTCGGTCAAAGCGTGGGAGTAGAGCAAGACCCACGATCCCAAGAAACAGAAAAGGGCCTACATACCGTATCTCCATAACCACCAAACAATGCATGGCAACACCCGCGACCGCAAACAGTATTAGGACCAGAGACAACGACGGAGGATGCAGTGTAATTCGGGTCAGTTTGGCTCTCCTGAATTGAGCAACAAACCAGACAATGATCACAAGGCCAATCAGACCGGTCCGGCCCAAAAGATGCTCCAGATTATTCCGAATCGCCCTGACTTGAGCTCCGATGTCGAACACGGGTCGAATGCCAAGGGCCCAATATGAAGGATCGTCACCCGGAGGATAAGTAGACACAGGTTCGTGCCGGTAGACCAGTACCTTTGGGTCTTCGTGTATCACTTCCGGCTGGTGCACCGGTTGCCCGGCCCCGGATACCCAGTATGCGTAATTGTAAGTGCCGGCCTCGCCGATGGACGGTCGCCCCACCTCCAGGGACTGAGAAATCAGGACCGGAGAACTGACCAGAAGCATGACGGCCAAGGCCGCTAAAAAGCGAGGTATCGCGTGGGTCACGGACCTGCATGCCGCGGCTGCGCACACGAAAACAATAGCCGAAAAAGGAAAAAAGGACGTTTTGGACAGATACCCCAAACCGGCAACCAAACCGAGGAAAATGAAGCCCCGGTAACCTTCAGGGTAGCTAAGGATCCGCATTATTGCGATTGCGCAAAGCATCAGGAAGATGAACACCAGCATGTCCGGCGTGATAATCTGAACTCTCACCCAAGTCAGTGAGGTGAACAGAAACGAGGAAAAACAGATAGCGCTCAGGGCGGGAAATGGGAGGCCCGCATTCGTCCCCTTCTGTTCGCTAAACGTTATGAGCTCCCGTACGAAGAGGTCGCAGACCGCCATGGCAACGACGAAACACAGTAGGTTCAAGAGCTTGGCGAGTGTTATCTCATTGAGCGCGTCAATCGGAATAAGCGTTTGCGCAAGCGATAAGAGTAGAGGATACCCAGGAGCATACGTGAGGTTGACGGACTCACTCCATAGACCGCGGCGGAGGGCGTCAGCCATGTCCAGATACGCAATAGCGTCACCATTGATGTAGTGCCGCGTTGTATATGCGAGGATCGATCCGCTCGCCAGTCCGAATATCCAAAACCCCAGGCGAACCCGCCTTTGCCACAGGGCCGGTTCCGACAAAACTGTCTCAGCCCGATGATTGATTTGGCGTCGCACGTTCGATGCCATTTTTTGCGCAGGAGAAATCATTCGGCATAATCTCGTATAAGTCCGAGCTACACAGAGGAAAAGGGAATGTCAAGGTCTAAGGGTACTTGCGCCGGACGGAAAGTTTGCTATAGTCGAAAACCGCCCGAAAGGTGGGAAAGGGCTTGAGAGCGCCCCCAGCGCTGTATATGCGCCAACGTGCTGGCGGCCGATTCTGATGCCCTTCTCTTTCATGAAGTTTCCGGAGAAGTTTGTGAGAAGTCTGGGAGTTTCATTGTCAAAAGCGGCGACCTATTATAGGACCTTCTCCGTAATTATCGTCAACGCACTCCTGCTTTTCCTTTTGCTCAATCTGTTGGCCCAGGGATATCTGGACTTCAAGAGCGCCCGTCAGAAAAGCGCGGCAAGCAGCGATGTCGCGACTTACGGTCATCGGGGATATGATCCCTCATTGGCTTCTGTTTATCCTGGTATGGACAAGAGCCAAATCTCTGAATTGATCAAGGAAACCAGGAAGTTATCCCATGAATACGATTCATACACGCAGTTCAAGGAACGATTTGCCAATGGCAAGTACGTGAAGGTGGATCCGAATGGTTTCAGGAACGGCGTGAAACAACTGCCGTGGCCGCCTGATCCCGAGGCCCTCAATATTTTTGTATTCGGAGGCTCGACCACCTTCGGTTACCGTGTTGCGGACGATGACACTATACCATCGCATTTGCAGGATCTGATCGGGAAAGAGACGGACTTGTCCGCGGCAGTTTACAACTTCGGCCGTGGTGGGTACATGTCCTCCCAGGAACGCGCTCTTTTCGAAAAACTCATTGTGCAGGGACATGCGCCCAACATTGCGATTTTCATCGACGGGCTCAACGAATTTGCTCTGCCCGAGGGAGAACCGCTTCACACGGCAGATTTGAAAAAGCTCATGGATAACGCGGATTCGTCAACGTGGGACACGGTGATACATGAACTACCCGTGATGAGATTGCTGCTTTCGTTCACGCGAGGGACCGCGGCCAGCGGAGCGGAGCAAGAAAATGCGAAAGATCTCAACCGGATACAATACAAAGACAAGGTTGTAAAGGCAGTTCTCGAACGCTACCGTACGAACAAGAAGATGACAAGTGCGGTGGCAAAGACTTTCAATGTGACGTCCGTATTCGTTTGGCAGCCGGTCCCGACTTATGAGTATGACCAAGAATACAACATCTTCGGCAAGTTTGATTACGACAATAAAGCCCCGCTCCTGAGGGCCGGATATTCGGTTATGGCTGCGGAATTTCAGACAGGATCGCTGGGAAACAATTTCATATGGCTCGCAGATATTCAGAGAGATTTGAAAAAGCCGCTCTATGTGGACGCAGTACACTACAGCGGTGAGATGTGCAACTTAATAGCTCGGGGTATTTTCAGCGATCTTCGACAAAAGGGCATATTTAGCCGTGGAGAATAGTAAGGCATCTAACCTGTCTCAAGTCAATCAACCGCCTGAAGATTTCTTGCCCATGACCACCGGCTCGGTCCGCCGCGCGGTTGCGGGCTACGGCATTGTTGTCGTGTTCATCGGGCTGTGCGCGTATTATTTCTACACTCACCGCGAAGATTTTCTGTTCCTTGCCGACTTGTCTTTTCCCGATCTTGTAGCCGCGGCCCTTTCGGTGGCTGCCGCATTCGTTGCGGGCATGTTCCAACTGAAGCCCGTCTTCGATCACTTCCGATTATCTATGCGTTTCTGGGAGCTTGCCGCACTTTCGACAACATCCTCCTTGGGCAATCTTGTGCTGCCCATGAGGGGAGGGAGCGCGGCGCTCGCGATCTATCTGAAAAAAGTCCACGGTATGAGCTATAGAGATTTTTCTCTCACCTACGCAGGGATCGGGATATTGACGGTGCTCACCAGTTCAGCCTTGGCGCTTATCAGCCTGGGGGTTATGTTTGTGCACGAAGGTTTTTTTGAACTCCCTATTACCGTCCTGGTCGCCGGTCTCTTTGGGCTTTGCGTGATTTTGATAGCGTTCCCGCCCCGATTGGTGAGCCGCGGAGGAAGAATACGCAGAGTGATCGCAGCGTCGCTCGATGGCTGGCATGCTCTTACTTCGGATCGTCTCTTGCTCGTGAAATCTTCCGCAGCGCTCATTGTGGTGCTGCTTTGCTTCACCAGCGCATTTTACTTTCTTTATCGTGCCCTTGGCGCGCCGCTTCCGTTTTTTGCAGTCCTGGTTACCCTGAGCGTGGGAAACATTGCGAATCTGGTGCCGATTACGCCCGGCTCTCTGGGAATATTTGACGCAGTGACTATCCAGATTCCTTTGTTTTTCGGCCTGGACACTGCACGATCTATGACCGCCACGGTCCTGTTCCGGACCCTTTCCTTTGTATGGACACTCGGCGCCGGAATACCCGCATTCTTCTATTTGTCGGCATCAGTTCGAAGGTTTGGGGCGAGGTCGAAATAGTGCCACGATGACGTGTAACCTTCCGGTACTGCGCGTCCGGAAGCCGGCTATATGCATTCCCCGGCTGGAGCCCAGAAATGAGACGTAAAGGGCTGCTCGCTCCGACGCGTCGCCTGACGGCAGCTTGTCGCCCGGGTGGAATCGCGTCACGTTGGGCGGCTTCAGTTCCCAGCAAGGCGTTTCATGGTCAACATAATTGCTGGGCCTACATTCTGGCACGTGTGAACTAAAGCCGTAACAGTAATGGCCCTACCTATCGACTTCTTCTCCCATTCCAGGAAGCACACAGAGAAGACGAAGAAAGGCCACCAAACGATGAAACCCCACATTAGCGACCAAGTCGAATGTAAGATGCCCCAAATTGTCCCGGATGCCAGAGCAACGAAGACTGTATTCTGAATGACTCGCTTCAATATCGACAAGATTGGCCACATAAGAAGAGTTTCCAACCAAGGAGATATAAGAAGCAACGCTAGAACCAAAACTAGTGGCGACGGATTGAGTTGCGAATGTTGGGAGCCCCCCAAACCGACGACCAAAACCAGCTGAGCAGTAATCGTTGCAAGCAGGAGACTCGGAATGTAGGCGACAAGCCACGCCCGCCAAATGTAACTTGGTATGGGTTGATCAGTGTTGCGTAATATTCGGACGATTCTTTGCACGTTCCTAAAGTTGGCGTTTGAAGCCTTCGGCGAGCATCACACAACTGGTGCCACTACTGGCTCGCCCAGCAGTGTTTCCTGTAGGGCTTTTCTGAGTCTGCACTGCTGGGCGAGCCAGCAGTGGCACCCAAATCCGAGAAGCGATGAAGAAGAGAGTCGATTGGCTACGTGCCGCAAAACATGGGACTGTCTTCTCTTGCGAGATCCTGCGAGTGCTTCTTGCTTTGCTCTATTTTGTCATAAAGCGTCTCCGGGGCTATATCTGCGCCATTCGGCCACGCTATTGTTCCGCCTTCTATGCTCGCCTGCTTGAAGAACTCAATATCCTCAAGGGCTTCGAAAATGGGTCCCCTGCCTATGTACTCGGAAAAATCGACATCTCCTTCCAGGCCGTCATCAAATGTTACCTGGAAGACGTAATTGCGTTTGTAAGTTATTTCTGACACTTGATTCAGGTTCCACATCTTCACAACCTCAATCCAACGGGGCTATCTTTTTGAGTTCCTTGCCATGTCTTGCCAAGTCCCAGTCCTCGGTTAACTCGCTTGCATGCAAATCTACCCACTCCCGTACCAGCCTTGTAGCAGTCCTTGATTCAAGATCTCCTTTAAGTATATTTCCTTTGAAATCGAAAACTGCCTGCTTCCCTTGGAACTCAGCATGAAAATGGGGCGGGCTATGCTCCTCATAATACATTCGTATTATAACACCAAAGAATATTGACAGTACGGGCATTCGGGTTCAATCCTTTTCTCCGTTTCCGTGCTCCAGTCTGGGAACATGAACTCGGTCGGATGCTGGCGTACGACCCTTCTCTTTCTGTGAGATGATGGGATCCACGACTCTGAGCAGCGCGTTGGCCACGACTTCATGGCCGAACATTGAATAATGATCTCCGAATACAAACTTGCCCGTATCCCGTTGAGCCGCGATAAGTGGGTCGAGAAGCGATGCGAACAAGATGCCCTGCTGTTCGCAGTAAGCTGCCACTCGCCGGACCGAGCTGGTCATATCCCAGGAGTTGCAAATTTCGGGGTTCACCGCCGCGGCCAGATTCGCACGAGTCGCGTCGGAATCGAGCGCATGTTTTACCTCAAGCTCGGAACCCACGTACAGAAGGATGAACTGAATTCCTCTGTTCTTGCACAGGTCACGAGACGCTTTGACAGCCTCCAGGGTCCGTTGCCAAGCGGTCTCGACGCGAGGGATACGAGTGTTGCACCACTGTAACAATTCGGGTGATACGCCGGTCTGGGTTTGTTCAAGTCGTCGAAGCGCAAATGCCAGAGCTAAGTACCCATGACTTGCGAGCTCTCGAAACGACGGCGTGGGAAGTCCTGCGGCTCTGGCCATTTCTCGGCTCAACTGGGGATCGTCGTCACAGAAATCATTGATATACAACGTCATCAGCACGAGGTCCGGGTTAAATGCCAGCGCTTCGTTCTCGAGTGTGTCCCTGTTTTTTAGTTGGCCGGCCCCGGAGTTTCCAAGGGCAATAACCTCAAACTGTGTCCCAAGGACTGCATGGGCGGATGAATTGAGCATCCTTTCCAGAATCTGGCAAAATGTCATCGTGAGTGGCACCTGAATCGACTCGACGAAGGAATCTCCAATAACCACGATGCGGTACACGTCCGGCGGCTTGAGAATTTCCCGCTCCAGATCGTAATATCCCCTGGAATTCCAACTGAATGCATTCACGTATCGCATTCCGGTGTTGGGATCGCGGCCATAATACGCGAAGCGCGCCGCGACCTTGTGCCAGCCCATCGGGGCCACCGCAGGAGAGGCGGGAGCCGCTGCAGTGGTCGGAGTCGGTGTTTCCTGTAGGTTATTGTCAAACACAACGTCGTAATCGGACCGGCGATCTGGAGGGGAAGGCAGGAAGTTCTGTGAGAGGTTCAGAATCTGGGAATATTCTCCGGGCAAGACTCTGGGGAACAGCGCCTCGATCCCCAGCCAGCAGCCAAGCACGACCATGATGTACCATGAGGCAAGCTTTGCAGACGACGTGAATACAGCGCCTCGTTTATACCATGATAACAAAAGGATCAAGGCAGCGTTTGCGCCGACAATGACCGTCAGGATCAGTCCTCCACGATCCCAATTGTTGAACAAAACGAGGAATAGGCAGAGACTGACAAGACAAGGCGCCAGAAACGCAACTATCTTTAGAATGGCCGGTTTCAAAAGTCCTCTGCTAGAGCTGGTCGTCATGTGTCACTCTCGCTAAAGGTGCACTTGCATGAGTAAGTTCACTGTTCGCATGGCATGTCATCAGACCGCCGCGTGCCTTGTCGACTATTCATCACTTGTGCGAAAATGTTTTCGAAATCGAGTGCAGTGGTGTCCCAACTTAACCCTGACTGCACTACAAATTCGCGCGCGTTTTTTCCCATCTCGGCTCTCAATATCGGGTTTTCGACAAGCGTGCTCAAGCACCGGCGCAATCCTGCCACGTCACCCGGGTCGTGGAGCAAAGCTGTCTCGCCCTCCTTCACCATTTCCGGGATGCCTCCCACACGCGTGGCTATGACGGGCAACCCGGAAGCCATAGCCTCATTGATCACATTTGGGCGGCCTTCAGTGTAGCTGGGGAGGCAGAGGATGTCGGTACCGCGCATGATCCCGGCCACGTCCTGGTGAGGTTGAGCTCCCATCCATTCCACGCGGTCCTTCAATTGGAGCTGGTCGGACAGGGCCGCGAGTTCGGGCGCATCGACTCCGTCTCCCACCACGATGAGACGGGTATCCGCGAACGCCGGGTCCGCAAGAGCCGCAAGCAAATCATGAACTCCCTTCTTTCGGATGACGGCCCCCACATACATAATTCGGACTTCATCAGTCGATTCTCGTGGTTCTGGCCGGAACATCTCCAAGTCGACCCCATACCGCGGCACCTGACACCTGTCAGCAGGTGTGCCGAGATCCAATAAGATGTCTCTAAGCTCCCCACTCACCGGCGCTACCATGTCCGAGTGTCTGATGACCCAGTTCGTGAGCGCGCGCCATATACTGCGGTGGAGAGCCAGATAGCCGTCGTCACCTCTGAAGGACACCACCAGCGGCTTGCCGGTAATGGCTTTAACTGCCGCGCCAACAATACCGGCCCCGAGCCAGTTCGCGTAGACCAAGTCCCAACCCCGGCTTTCCATGAGTGCTCTGATCAAAAAAATTGCCATCATCGGGACCAATTGAACGCGTGCGAGATGGCTCTTGGCCATTGTTTCCGGAATACCTCCGGCTGCCGTGGTCAACTTCTCCCGCGAGCGCGGCAGAAAATAGCCGAAACGTATGGTTTCGACACCTTGGAGTGTTCGTCGTCCATGGAACAGACCGTTGGACGGCGCGACCACTTTGACTTGGTGCCCTCGTTTTCGGATCGCGGCCAGCAATTTAGCGATGAAAATCCCGGATGGGTCGTGCTCGTCGGAAGGGTAGGACGTGGTGAGCACCAGTATTTTGAATTTATCCTGTCTGATCTTCTGCAACGTCGTATTCTCCCCGTGTTGCGTCAGCCTGAGTTCCGGGTTTCCGATCCTTTGATACGGTCCGGCCGCTCTCAGCCGCAGGTCTCTTCTCCAGCGGCCCCCCTGATCGGAACTACCCGGAACTCATGGTCACAACACCGGCGAATCTTCATGCCGCGTAATGCGTTGAGTCTTGATTCTTAAATATAACAGCATATTACATGATAAAGCAAAAGAAAGCAAGAGATGCATGTAAGCAACGCGGGGCAGTCATCGGTTTTCCGCAATTGCGAGGAGGTAGTCCTGCGTTCCACGAGATGACAATCCCGGTCCCGTAGGGGCTGACGGCGTCCGCCCTCATCTGGGCGTCCCGCGTTCTGCGCGGGACCATGCGCCCCTACTGTTTCATTTACAGCAATGACGGCCCCTTGCCGTCGGTAACTTAATTCCTAACTCGTGGAACTAGAAAATGCGGGAACCAACAAGTCTGCGTGCAGATTATTCAGCCACGGCATTTGACTTACGGCTGGACCGTGTGGATATACACTGCAAGTTTGTAGGGGGGATTCGAGCCTTCTTGGCCAAATTCATGCACCGAATGGTCAAACAATGCAATCATGCGATCTGGATCTCAAACTCTCCTGAATAATTCAATGATTACACAGCATGGCGAGCTTTTTGACCCCCCGGGAGATGAATATGCTATATTAAAAGTTTGACCTAATTGTGATTGAAGGTGTGACATGACTTCCGACTCGCAATTACCCATTCTAGCCTTTGTTTGGCGTGTGACAGACATAACTTCCTCAGTAGTGGAAATGGCGCGACATACCGGCAGCAGGGTCATTTTCGATCTGACCGCGCAGGACCCGGTTTTGGCCGGTCGTGCCCTGTTACAAGCAGATGCCGGCGGCGATGCAGTGGACCTGAAAATTTCCCATACAGCCTTGATGGAAGGCTGGTTGGAAAGTTTTCTGGAAGAACTGGGCGTGAACAGAATTTGGGTCGAGCTGCACCCTCGAATTCTCGAAATAGATCTTCACATTCTGCTGGATCGCATAGCGGCTTTGTCCTCCAGATTCACGGTCATTCCGGTGGCGGGCGACTGCGAGCTTATTGCTCGGATACTAAACGAGTGTCCGGTGAGCGCGATTGCTCTTAAAGGGAATGAGGCCTCAGGATTCGTCGGCAGCGAAACCACCTTCACTCTCTACTCCTCCATCCGTGAAAAGGTCCGTGAGCGCTCGGAACCGGTGCAGCTTTTTGTGTGGGGTGGAGTTGCCACTCCCGAGGCCGCTGCCGCGTTTCTCGCTGCAGGTTCTTCGGGAATAATCTTCGAAAGTCTGCACTGGCTCACCGATTTGCCCGCGTTGGATGATGAGCTGCGTCAGCGAATTTCCAGACTGCAACCCGACCATACCGATTTGGTCGGTTTGAACCTCGACGTTCCATGCCGTCTGTTCAACAAGGGTAATTCAGTGGCGGTCAAAGAATTAAAGGAATTCGCCGGGTCCATGTGTGGTCCCGAAATCAGCGAATTGCAGCGTCGCTACTTCGCAGGAAATATTCAGAATGACGCGGTCCCGGCCCTGGAGAGCAAATTCGGTCGGGAGCAACTGATTCCCTTGGGCGTGGAGGCCGCGTTTGCCGCGTCCTTTGTCAAGCGCTTCGGTTTCTCGACCGACGAGGCTGTAGATGGTTTCATGACCGCTGTACAGACCTGTTGTAAAGCCGCGGCCGATAAGGAACGGGCCTTTGTCAAAAGTACTGTAGCCCAGGAGATGGGCACGTCTTATCCGTTTGTTCAGGGAGCGATGTCCTGGATTACGGATGTCCCGGAGTTCGCACGTAAGGTTGCTGATGCGGGGGCCCTTCCCACCTTGGCCCTGGGGATGATGGATACCGATACGCTCGAGGGAAAACTGGGAGCGTTACCAGAATTGATGGGTGATCGGCCCTACGCGGTAAACGTGATTACATTGCCGGAGAACCCCAATCGTGATGCTCAACTGGCCTGGATTCGCAAGAACAAACCCCGGTTCGCAGTGATCGCCGCGGGAGAGCCGTCTCACGCCGCGGAATTGCTGCAGGACGGAATCGAGGTCATATACATAGCCCCCAATGAAAAACTTCTGAAATTGGCGTTTGAGGCCGGCGTCCGGTACGTGATCTGCGAAGGCCAGGAGGCAGGCGGTCACGTTGGGCAACACAGCACTCTCACGCTGGCGCAGATGGTGAACGATCTGAAGAATCACGAACCGTCCCTGTTTGAGGGCCGCCGGTTGATTCTTGCAGGTGGAGTTTTTAACAGGGAAACCGCTTTCATAGCCGCAATGTTGGGCGCAGATGCGATTCAGATGGGCACTGCGTACCTCACCTGCCGGGAGATCGTTGAGACAGGCGCGCTCACCAAGGTCTATCAGCGAATGATCCTTGAGTCCGACCTCGCGGGAACTGTAGTAACAGGCGAGGGGACTGGCTTGCGGGTCCGCTCCCTGAAAACTCCCAGCATCGAGGCAGTCTGCTCCCTTGAAAGGGAATTTGCAGCGGGAGCCGAAGATGAAGCGTCATTCAGGCGGAAGATCGAAGCGCTTACCGCTGGAAGTCTCCTCATTGCTGCGCGGGCAACGCAAAAGCCTGGTGGCGATCCTCTCGACGAGAACGCTTGCATTGAGCAAGGACAATTTATGAGCGGCGCGTGCTCAGGCCCTTTGAAAGAAGTCGTCTCCTTGGACGAATACCACCGCAAACTGGCCGAGGGTCCACTGGCTGAGGGACTCCCGTTCACAGGCCCAATTCGTGTCACTTCAGAGAGGCCGGTCGTCGCTGTTGCGAAAATGGTCGCGGTCGCGGGCACGGCGAGGCCGCGGACCGTTGCCGATTCCAACGGCATTGAAAGGATTGCCATCACAGGCATGAGCATAGCCAACTCACTCGGGAACAGCCCCGAAGAAGTCTGGCAGGCAGCATTGCAGATGAAGAGCGGCATAATCCCGGTCCCGGCATCTAAGTGGAATCATGATCTTTTCTATCATCCGCGTCCTAGGATGCCGGAAAAGACTTACTGCAAGGTCGGCGCGTTTTTGAACCTCGAAGTCTCCAGGAAGGAAGTCGGGATTCCTCCACAGGACTTCAGGACCATGACCGACTCGACCAAGATGACCATGTGGTTGGCAGGAAAGGCTATCCAAGAGTCGGGCATACTTGACTCGGACATACCGCGGGAACGAATAGCCGTCATGATATCGCAGAATTCCGGTGAGGCGGCCGCGACATTGCAGGACGTGATCATCCGAGGTTCTCTGAACAAAATCGTTTCCGCCGTAAAAAGAGTGGTTCCTCTCGATTCGGAGAGTGAGCGAGCGGTGGAAGAGGAGATCAAGTCGGGCAGGATCGCCATAGATGACACGACCCTATTGGGAAGGCTTAACTGCTCGGCCGGCGGTTTCATATGCAACAAATACGGGTTCATGGGGCCGAGTTGGTCGGTTTCCGCGGCCTGCGCGACCGCGCTGGTGGCCCTTTACAGCGCGGTACAGATGATCAGAAACGGTATCATAGATGCGGCCGTTGTGGGCGGGGCAGAAGAGCCTCTGACTCCCATGCATTTTCTCGAATTTTCAGCCTTGGGCGCGCTTGCCGGTCTGTCCGGTATTGAACGGGTCCCCGCGGAGACCAGCCGGCCGTTCGATGCGGACCGAGACGGAATGGTCCTTGGAGAAGGCGGCGGTTTCATAGTAATTGAGAGAGAGAGCATTGCCAGAAAGCGCGGGGCCGGCATACATGCTTTCGTAACCTCGATGGGCGCCAGCAATAACCATCTGGGAATGGTGGAATCATCGAGGATCACGCAGGAAATCGCAATAAACGCTTCTTTCCGGGACACTTCCTACGGACCTGAGGGAGTGGACATGGTGGAATGTCATGCCACCAGCACTCAGCAGGGCGATATTGAAGAGGTGTTGGCTTTAAAGCAATTTTTCGATTCTTCCAAGCCTGTGGTATTGACCTCCTTTAAGTCTCAGATCGGCCATACATTGGGCTCGTCCGGCATCAACAGTCTCATTCGGGGAGTGATGGCGATGAAGGCCGGCATCTTCGCTCCCACGCTTAACTACCGAACGCCGGACCCTGGAATAGGTCTGGAAAAGTCGGGACTGAGCATCTATCCTGAGCCGGTTGATTGGGCTCTGCGAAACGGCAAGCCGAGAAGGCTGCAAGTCAATGCTTTCGGGTTCGGCGGGTCAAATTATGTGGTGCAATTGGAACAGTTCGTCGAGGATGAAGACGCTGTCCTGATCCAACCGAAGGAGCCGGACCAATCGAAATTAGAGCCCGGCAAAGACATTCAGACGCCGGGCGGGATATCATTTTTTAGAAGTGAAGTTGGCGGTAAGCTCTATCGCTTGGCAGTCGTTGCGGATAAAGAGCATGACGCCCTGAAACTGATCGA
>DATJPW010000238.1:0-14087 GCA_035506215.1 Desulfomonilaceae bacterium | reverse complement strand
ATCAGCGACTTGAGTGAGCCGAGGGGTTTTGCCGGCCGTCGGAAATTGTTTCCTGGGCCTCCGCAATTTGTCCGATGATGAGGCACGGTGTTATCGGAAATATCCTTGATAGGGGTAAGCGCCCATCTGCTGCTGGACCCTCCAGGGCTCCTGGCCCGGGTATTGACCTTGATCGCTGCCGTACGACGTATAGGAAGCGGGAGAAGGATCTCGATAATTCTTGTACTGCGCGTAGGCTTCGTCCGATAGGAGGTCTTGCAGGTAGGCCAAAAGCTCATTTCGTTGTCGAACCATCGCATCAGGCCCGTGCGGATCCGGATTGCCGCGTCGCGTTGCATTCACCCTCGCACACCTGCGCCATTCATCAAAGGCCGACCTCTCACGTTCAGCCGATTCCATACACTTCGTCTTAGCCTCTTCCATGGAACGGGCCCGGTTATTGAGGGCCTCCTGAACAATGCGGGCAGTGGATACGCCTTGCTCGTTCTTCTCAAATTCCTCTTCTATACGAGGGGTGATAGATTCCTCCTTGACACGGCGATAATCGTCCATCCTTTGCCGTAAGGTCTCATAGGCCCTGATCCAATCGTCATGCTCGGCGTCGCAGGAGGCTTCGGCGCAGACGAGCGCGAGGCTGAGCCACACAACCGCAATAATTACCGATATTATGGCGCCTTTCGGACTCACGAAGGATCCCTTTCTGCACGCGAGATGAAAAAACCGAAATAGTCGCTCGTATAACTTCTGTCCACATATCGGTCAAGCGTGTACGTTTTTTGGTCAGGCGACAATTTGAACTTCCTGGCAATTATGCCATCGCCACCTACCTGATAGATGTTCCCCAAAACATTGTGGGGGTTCGCGTCTCCATGAATAGCTCGCTCACAACCGGCGAGAACCAACGCCTTTGCCAGATCTTTGGTGCTTATGTGGTATCCCGCTGCAAATACCAGGTTTCCGTCCGCGCGAATACCAAAAGCGCTTCGTGTCGCGATGAACCAGTCCGCTCCGAAATTCGCCTGCGGTTGGACTCCTCCATAGCCGTACCAGTACGCGTTCGGGTCGGATTCGTTTTCCGACAGAAGGTAGCCGAGACCAATCTCCGAGTCTGCTTGCTTGCCACCATTAACAATGTGGTCAACCACTTTACCGTCTCTCACTATCAGATGCCGGAGTTGTTTGGCGTCACTTATAAGCGAGACGGGGATTCCTTCGTTCCACTCGAGTATGTCCACCGATCCGTCTTTGTATGCAACGATCGTCGCCAGGCCGGGAGCTAATTTCTTCAGCACTTGACCCCGGAAAATCGTCCCGCCTTCCCCTGAGTGCTTTTGTTTCCACAGAGCATTGGTGATGGCCACTAGATTGGGCCTATCCTCGCGTTCGATTGTCGAAGTCCTTTCAGACCCGCCGGGTTCCGAAGAACCGATAAACAAATCCATGGAAATGTGCTTCATGTCAAAAAGAAGCATGTGCACAATAGCGTTAGCATACTGAGCACTCGGCCTGTAGCTGGTCCTGTACATCACCGGCTGACCGTCAGGTCCGGTCGGCATCCCCTGAGACTGCCATATGCCCTCTCCCGGAAGCTCGGGTGTCACGTACAATGGGGGTATGTTCTTCAGCCACAACGATTTATACGGTGCTCTGTAATATCCTGTTGATAGCTCATTGGTTGATACTCGAGCAATGACTCTGTCTCTCAAACCGACGAAGACGGGTGTAGGTGGTGGAACTATTTCGCTGAAATGAGGTGAGGTAAAATGGCCGACATTGTCGGACGCGTGAGATCCTTTCCCCTCGGAATTGGCCTTACCCACTGAGCTGATCGAATCATCAGTGTCGGGTGTCGGAATGGCGGGAGGAACCAATAAGCCGGACAAGTCGCCTTTGTCTGCTACAACGGGCCTACCGCCCCATAATAGCGGCTCCCATACCGGGGGGGAGTCCTCGAACATGTCGGCCTTTGCAACAGAGCCGCTGAGCCACCATAGAACAGCGACTACCAACAACAAAGGTGACAGATTTTCTCCCAACCGCCGCGAGATTGACAATCCTCTATTCATCGGCTATGCATACCCCAATTCTCGACACAGGCTCAGACAATATTAGTTAATCCGGTCCAGCGGTACTGAAGACTGAGGCTCGGAGTGAAAAGGCATTTCCCCGCGCCGACCATTTTGTTGCATTCTGCTTCTAACAGTTCTCATGAAGGGCGTCAAGCCGAGCGGAGCTACTAAGGGTTGGAACAGTCCGGTGACCGGAACGGATGATAAATCGGCCTTTGGGAGAAGGGATTTTCAGACCCAATGTTGTTCGGAATGACTTATTGTGCTGGAAGATCAGGAAGTTGGCAGGCCCAATAGGAATGTCAGGTATGTTAAGAGCAAGGCTCATTGGTGCTGTGTGCGTTGCAGTGATACTTTGCACGGCAGTCATGGTCTCGGCTGAGCCGGCGGAAGAAGTCTTCCACCGGGCCTCTGAGGCAGAGCGGACCGGAAATCTTGAAGAAGCCCTCGAGCTATTTAATCGAGCGGCGGAACTCGATCCAGGGAACAGTGCGATTCTTAACAATCGAGCCATCATTTATGCTCGTAAGAAGGATTTTGTCCAGGCCTTGAGGGATTTGGAGCAGGCATTGAGATTGAATCCCAATGACGCCGCTGCATACCTGAACAGAGGTTTGGTCTATCAGGAGCAGGGGAAGATTGAAGCTGCCCTGGAAAACTTCAATCGAACTCTTGAAATCGACAGGGAGAACGTACAGGCGCTGCTGAACAGAGCTGCTTTGCGCATGAAGGCCGGTGCCCTGGCCGAGTCCTTGGTGGACCTGAACCGAGTTCTGAGTCTAGACCCGACCAGCGTCAGGACTTACATTGTGGCAGGTAACCTGGATCTGGCGCAGAATGCACCCGATAAAGCGGTCAAGGATTTCGGGAATGCGGTTCGTCTGGATCCAAAGAATGTCGAAGCAGTGAGAGGCCGAGCCGAGGCCTACCTGTTGAAAGGCGATTTCGAACGAGCAGTCCAGGACTTCACTCAAACGCTTTCCATAACGGGACCCAACTCGGACCTGCTCTCAAGCCGCTGTTCGGCCCTGGTAAGGATCGGCCGACTCGAGGATGCAATACAGGATTGTGATGAGGCGGTTAAACTCGATCCCGCGCGGGCCGACGCGTTCTACAAATTGGGGATAGCGCGTGCGGCTGCCGGCTACGACCGAGAGGCGGTAGAGGCTTTAACAACTGCAATAGAGTTGGATGGCGGCCAAAGTAAGTATTTCTACAATCGAGGGGTGGCATTCAACAACCTCGGGCAGAGTGAGAACGCATTGCGCGATTTCGGGAAAGCCATTGAACTCGATCCAAAGAATGTGGATGCCATGAACAACCATGGAGGCATTCTTTGGGCAAGAGGAGATCTTAAGCCTGCCATGGAAGACTTCCAGAAGGCAATAACCATTGACCCGAGGCATTTGCCGGCTCTCAAGAATCTCGCAGCGGTCTGCTTGGCACTGAATCTTACGGACAGGACGATTTCGCTCCTGGAATTAGCCGTTAAGCTCGCTCCAAAGGATGGAGAACTTTTCGTCGGACTCGGGGACGCGTATCTGGCGAAGAAGCAGTATGACAAAGCGCAGTCTTTATACAAGAAGTCCCTGGAAAAAGCTGTCACCCGTGACGAAAAATCGCAGATCCTGGCACGCACGGGCCTCACGTGGGAGCGGCTCGGAAATCCGAGTAAGGCTATTCAGGCGTATGAAAGGGCCCTCGACGCCACTGAAGACGTTGAACATAGACAAAGATTGACAAGGATAATCACGGAACTCAAGTCTCGGAGAAGATAGTAAGCGCAATGTTTCTTTGCCAACGGATGCGTAGAGGAATTCTCGCTAATACCGGCATGGCCTGGATCCGGGTCACGGTCTCGGACCTGCAAGTCCATGCATAGGAAGGTTTCTGTTGATCTACTTCGCAGACCTCCATGTCCACTCCAAATATTCCAGAGCCACGTCCAGAGACTGCAACCTCATAGAACTGGCCCGCTGGGCTGCACTCAAAGGAATACGGGTGCTCGCGACAGGGGACTTCACCCATCCGGCGTGGCGAGGTGAACTCAAAGAGATGCTTGTCGAAGCAGAGGCAGGGCTGTTCCGCCTCGCCGAACAGTACACTCCGGAATCGATCCGATTAGAGGGCGGCTTCGGTCCCGGAGATGTGAGGTTCATTCTGAATGTGGAAATAAGCTCGATTTACAAGAAAAAGGGCGCCACCAGAAAAGTGCACAACCTGGTTTTCATGCCTGATTTTGAATCCATAGAACGTTTTAGCGCTCGCCTGGACCGCATCGGAAACATTAACTCCGACGGCCGGCCCATACTCGGGCTGGACAGCCGCGATCTTCTTGAAATAGCCATTGAGACAAACGCGGACTCTTTTCTCGTTCCAGCACATATTTGGACACCCTGGTTTTCCATATTGGGCTCCCGTTCCGGGTTCGATTCAGTGGAAGAGTGCTTTGACGACCTGACGCCGCACATATTTGCTCTGGAGACGGGCCTTTCGTCTGACCCTGAAATGAATCATCGCCTAAGCGCCCTGGATCGTTACACGTTGATCTCAAATTCGGACACGCATTCGCCCCAAAAGCTCGGCCGGGAGGCAAACATTTTCCAAGGTGAACCCGGGTACTTGGCGATTCGCGATTCATTGCGGGCCGGGGGAGGTGAGATTATCAATCCCGCGCAGGCTCGAATCACGTCGGAACCGGAGGAGGTTGGACCTGGCTCGGACTCGGGAACGAGGCTTCACTCCACGACAACTAATGACCCTGCGTTCTTGGGTACCATAGAGTTCTTCCCGGAGGAAGGTAAGTATCATCTTGACGGCCACCGCAAGTGTGGGGCTCGGCTCGACCCCGCCGAAACCCAGAGGCTAGGTGGTCGCTGTCCGATATGTGGCCATCCGGTGACGGTAGGGGTGATGAATCGAGTAATGGAACTGGCAGATCGGCAGCATGCATCGACCCCGGAACGTGGGGCGCCATATTGGAGGCTGCTTACCTTGCTGGAAGTTATAGCCCAGTCGCTGGACGTCGGCCCTCAGTCGAAGAAGGTGGATTCAGTCTACCGGGATCTGCTCAAGAAGCTTGGGCCTGAGCTGATGATACTCTGGGCTTTGCCGCTTGACCGTATTTCTCAACACGCGTCGGAAATCGTGTCAGAGGCCATTCGAAGGGTACGGGCGGGTGAGGTGTCCATTGCGGCCGGATTTGACGGAGAATACGGAACGGTGAAACTGTTCGGCGCGGGTGAACGAGATCATTTCGCGGGTCAAAGCACATTTATACCGGCGCAATCCCCTGGTCCTCGGAGAGGACGGCAGAATTCTGCAAACCGGACCTCAAAAAAGAACGACAAAAAATCGCTTGAGGACATCGATGTCGAAATAGACGGCGGGTTGAACAAGGAACAGCAGGCTTCGCTCGAAGTTGTTGACCGGCCGGTTCTGGTTCAAGCCGGCCCTGGAACAGGGAAAACTCGCACTCTTACTCACAGGATTGCGGATCTCATAGAGAATCACCTTGTAGATCCCGGGACGATTACGGCGGTGACGTTCACGCGCAAGGCTTCATCGGAAATGCGCGAACGTCTGGAGCGCATCATAGGCAAGGAGCAGGCCGGCAGATGTTGGTTAGGCACATTTCATCAACTGGGCGGCCGCGTCCTCGATATGTTCGCGGGACACCGCGAAGTTGAAGCAAAGGAGAAAGTCTTAACGGATGACGAAGCGCTAAAGGCATTCCGCCACGCGGTTTCCGAAGCCGGCTTGGGGGTGCCGCCCGCTTCCGTCACGACTTTGCGGAAGCAAGTCAGTCTTCTTAAGCAGAATCTGTATGATCCAAACGATCCTACGCCGGACCCGATTTTGGCTCGGGCTTACAACGTTTACGAAGAGTCTTTGCGGGCCTCCGGGGCCCTGGATCTCGATGATTTGCTCCTGCACCCTGTGAGACTGTTGAAAGACCGGCCTGCCGAGGCTCGACAGATTGGAAGAACGGTAGCGGCCCATCTTCTTGTTGATGAATTCCAAGACGTGAACAGGGCCCAATACGAAATGGTGCGACTCCTTGCCGACCCCTCGGGCGAAGGGCTGTTCGTCATAGGTGATCCGGACCAGGCTATATACGGTTTTCGAGGGGCTGATAGGAGGTTCTTTCTTCGCTTCTGCTCGGATTATCCCCAAACCGTTCGGGTCAATCTTGTCCAAAACTATCGATCTCAAGCTAACATCCTGGAGGCTGCCCAGCATGCCTTGCATCCTGATGGAAGCGGCGTTGTCCTGGCCGGACTAAGACCTGCCAAGGCACGTGTGCGAGCTGCTCGACTTCCCAACGCCGCTACCGAAGCTGAGTTCATTATACGTACAATTGATGCCTGTCTCGGCGGATCATCGTTCTTCTCTCTCGATTCCCGAGACTTGCCCATCCACGGGTCGCGGCAACTAGGGTTCGGGGATTTTGCAGTTCTTTTCAGACTGAACGCGGTAGGAGACTCTTTGGAGGAAGCGTTTCAGTCGTCCGGAATTCCGTTTCAGAGGGCGAGAAAAAGTGCGCCGGAAGAGGAAGCGGAAGCGCTGGATCCAAGAGCCGAGGCAGTTACCCTTATGACGATCCATGCATCCAAGGGACTGGAATTTCCGGTTGTTTTCATCGCGGGCTGTGAAGACGGGATCATCCCGTATATCTCTCAGAATGAAACAGAACTATCCGCGGATGATTTGGACGAGGAGCGCCGCCTGCTTTATGTGGCGATGACCAGGGCACAAGATGAGGTCTTCCTCACCAGGGCGGATAGTCGAACACTTCATGGCCGAAGTCGGCATAACCCGCCATGCCGCTTCCTGGAGCGAATCAATCCGGAAGTATGGGAATTTCTTGCTCCATTAAATGAGAAGCCCTCCACGTGGCGTAAGCGGCCACAGCAATACGACCTGTTTTCGTAAGCTAATCAAGCGCGTTTGTGTTCCCAAAGCATCGGAGACAATCCGGAAAAACGCTCTTGACAAAACCATAATATTCAGATATTCACATATAGATGTTAAAGACGGAGGTTGGCTTGTCGCTGCTTGAGGCGCTCCTTTGGAGATTGTCCGTTTTGGCTGTAAGCTTGATCATGGGAATAGGCTTCCCATCCGGCGGAAGCGCTTCTCCGGCCGCCGACTCATTGCCCCGGGAGTTTCAGGTGTTCCGGAAACCTATGGATGCCAATGACTTGAGAATGGTGGGCATCGACGGAAGATTGATGCGCTTGACCGATTTGAAGGGAAGGGTAGTCCTTTTGAATTTTTGGCGCAAGAATTGTCCCTATTGCGAACGCGAAAAAATCTACTTGAAAAAGATGGCGCTGGCGGTCAACAGCCCGAATTTAGTGGTTCTTTGCACCAATTTCTGGGACGATCCCTTATGGATAAGACGCTACGCGACCGGGAACGGCGGTGATTTGGTCTTTGCGGCAAAGCCCGAGGACGAGCAGTCGGTGATCAAGAATGAAGTGCGAGGGCGACTGCTGGGTTTTTTTATAGTAAATAGGCGCAAGGAGGCGATTTACGAGGTAAAGGGCTTCCCATCAACCTATGTGATCGACAGGCAAGGTAAAGTGATTGCAGCTCATATGGGCATGGCCAGGTGGGATACACCTTCGGTGCGCCGATGGATATCAGGCCTGACAGGAAGTGATTCCTCAATGACCGCAGATTTCAACGCTGAATATGAATTGCCGTCTTGGATGGATCGGCTCCTCGGCCATCCGCTGGAACGGCTCCCAAAGTGGATCGACGACCCGTCCATTCAAAAAGCAGGCGGCTCGGGAGATCGCTGAGGGAGCGTATCGACGTCAGGCATTACTTGGGAGTTCGACATGGAAATTTGGTTTTTGATAATTATCTTGGCTGGATGGTTCATTCTCAATCGGTGGGTGCTGCCTCGTTTTGGCGTATCGACCTGAATGTCACCTGCATGTTCCTCCGTGGAACGGGGTGAAGAAGATGGCGTGGAAAGGGAGATTCGCAATTCTTCAACTCCAAATCAAAGGACTTAGAAATGCAAACCGCAAAAAACACTCAGAAGGACGACGATCGAGACCTGGATGAAATATTTCGCGAAATAAAATCCAAGCATTTTGACCGCGAAGCCGAGGTCTTCAAAGCATTGGGTCATCCCATTCGACTCAAGATCGTGTATGGACTTGTAAAGGTAGGCGGCTGCAACGTGAAGAATATGCAAGAGTGCCTAGGATTGCATCAGGCGACCGTTTCACAGCATCTGATTCACTTGAAGAGCCGCGGCATTATTACGTCCATTCGTCGAGGACTGGAGATGATTTACACGGTTAACGATTCGTGGGCTCAGTGCGTGATCGACAATATCGAGAAGAAACAACAAGAGTTTGAGAGCAGCCATTGATTATTCTTGTAAGCTCAAGGTCCGCATGCTCACCCCTGTGAGACGGGACGATCTTCTGCCCTCCTGTTCCGTTTTTCTTGGTCTTTTGACACAATCCTAGTAAACTGCCCTACGAAATCGTATCAAGTGGTCCCACATGCAAAGTTTGGGGAGGAGCGAACATGGCTACTCTGGTTCGTTTCGGCGTATCGATTCCGGACGATCTACTGGACAAATTCGATGTCCTTATCGCGGAGAAAGGTTATACCAACCGGTCGGAAGCCATACGTGACCTGATACGGGACCGACTTGTGGAAGACGAATGGAGTCGGTCGGAACATGAGGTGGTTGGCACGGTAACGGTGGTTTATAACCACGAACAGAGTGATCTAGCCCAAAAGCTCACGGAGATTCAACACAGACAGCATGAGCTGGTCATTTCTGCCCTGCACGTTCATCTTGATCAGCATAATTGCCTGGAAGTCCTCATAGTGCGAGGCCGCTCCGAAGAGGTGAAGAAGGTCGGCGAACTTCTCATCTCCACACGAGGAGTCAAACATGGAAAGATCACTATGGCCACTACCGGAAAAGAACTGGAATGACCATCCGTGAATCTTTCCTGAAATTAGAGCGGTTCTCGAAAGTTTTGAAATAGTCCAATATCTGTGTAGCGAAGATCTCGGTAGGGGCCGGCGTCCCTGCCGGCCCGAACTGGTTGATTTGTAAACACAAAATGTGCCGGCATCCCGCGGTCCGCGCGGGACCGGCACCTACCAAGTTCGGAGAATCGCTCTTTACAGTTCGTGATTACTCCTGAGAATCGCTGTAATTTGTTCTGAAGAACCCTATAATCGGTCGTTCAGCTGTGACTATAGCTATTAAGCGTATACGCGAGACAGATGTATGGGGCGAACCGCGCCGCTGTAGGGCGGGGGGACCAGCATTTGCAGGTCAACGTTCAGCCACTGATAGTCGGGGTTCAATTCCCTCGGTTTGCCGTCCTCGGGCGGTAGGGAATGTTCATTACGCCCATACGTGACGAGAAAGATTCCGACGCCGTAATCTTCCATTTTATCAATTAAATAGGCATCGATAAATTCTTTTTGGGTGAGTTTTGCCTTACGGGAAAGGTCTTTGATTTCGTGGTTGGATATCCGAATGAGCGCGTATCTGGATACTCCCGATTCGGATGTTCGAAGCAATGTGCGAGATTCTGAGGAGGAAACGTAGACAGTTGAAATAAAGTCAAATCGTGCCAAATACTGGGCAGCTACCAATCCGGCCGTCCTTCTGCCGCCCACAGTGTAATGTAATGCATAATATTCGTACAATTTTTGTTGAAGAATTTCGCCTATTCTATCCCCTTTCTCATAAAGATCCTTCGAAATGTACTTCAAATACCGCCCGAGGTCTTCAGCGGCAGTAGCCACAGGCCAATCGATTTTGACATGAAAGTGCGATAGGCCGAAACGGTACCTGGCCCTGATGGAGGGATCGCGTTGAATTAGGAGCGCATAGTCGGTTGTGAGTAGGCTTTTCAGCAATGTCACGAACCCGGAACTATCGAAGTAACGCATTCGCTGATAGAATACGTCCTTGAGATCAAACAAGGCCAAAAGACCAAGGTTCTCCTTGGTGATCTTGTTCGAATCGAAGAAACGTATGTGGGTTTTGGTTTCCGAAGGTATCACCTCTTCCGAGAAGATTACAATAAAAGGCCGCTGTTCCGCATATTCCGGACCGTGTATTTTCGCACGCGGCTTAAGTTCTCGCATTTCCACAAAGGGATATTCCTTTTTGCTCCCCTTAAATGCTTTGTAAGATTCCACCAGAGATTCAGTGAGAAGGATGCTGTCCAGTTCGTCTCGAAGGAAAAAGTACAAGCATCGGCGATACCTCTCGTTCCAAGATATTTCGTTCCGTCGAAGGAAGGGCATGGCAGGACATCCTCCAATAGTTCGCCTAGACGGCGAAATATGAATTTAGAAAGCAAAAACAGGCGCTGGGTGTAGCAGAATCAGTTCGTTAAATGATTTCTGCCCTGCGTTTCGGCAAGTAGTAATTTTACAGCCACAGCCTTATATTAGATAGCAGACGAGGAGTCCTCTTGCAACACCTTGTAAAAATGCGGTAACAAGAAGAGTGATTCCCACGGAGGACCAGTAAACACAATGGATGATCAAGGTAACGAAAAAGTGTCTCAAACCGAGCCGGCACAACAAGACCCCAACGACAAAGAAGAGGATTTTGCATCTCTATTCGAATCAACGGTCCGTCGCGGAGGTCGTCGCATTCAACAGGACAGCAAAATCAGCGGGACTATCGTCTCCGTGAGTGACGAGTGGGTTTTTGTGGATATTGGCGGCAAGAGCGAGGGAATCATCGCTCGTTCCGAACTCGTGGACGAGACAGGTCCGGTTGAAATTAAGCCCGGCGATTCCGTCACCGCCTATGTGGTGAGTACCAGAGACGGTGAGATACGCCTGAGTGTCAGAATGACGGCTGCCGCGTCGGAAGAGGCAATTCGTGACGCCTTTCGAAGCGGGGTTCCGGTCGAGGGCCTTGTCACTGCAGAGCGAAAAGGAGGTTTCAGCGTCACCTTGCTGGGCAAGCAAGCATTCTGTCCCTATTCGCAAATTGATCTGCAATCTTCAGGTAATTCGGAAGCTTACGTAGGTCAACGTTTCACTTTTCGCATCACGGAGTACTCGGAAAAAGGGCGCAACATAGTGGTTTCCAGGCGAGACATACTTGAGGAAGAGCGGGCCAAGAAAGTGGCCGAACTCAAAAGGAGCCTGAAGTCGGGAGACACCGTCAAAGGGACCGTTCGCATGCTCACACAGTTTGGGGTATTTGTGGACATTGGCGGTGTGGACGGCCTGATCCCAATGTCCGAGCTTGCATGGCACAGGGTGAGCGATGCTTCGGACATACTCAGCTCGGGTGATGCCGTTACGGTCCAAATCGTGAATCTCGATTGGGAGAATCATAGGATCACTCTCAGTCTCAAAAGGACACTCGAGGATCCATGGGACTCGGTGACAACGAGATATCACGAAGAGCAGGTCGTATCGGGCACAGTTACGAGGCTGACGAACTTCGGGGCCTTCGTTGAACTCGAACCGGGCATCGAGGGGCTCATTCACGTATCGAATTTGGGTTTCGGCCGACGCATCAATCATCCAAAGGAGGTGCTGACTCCGGGGGACCATGTTGATGTTCGAATACTGACGGTCGATAAAGACGCACGGCGCCTGGGCTTGGAATTGATCTTGGCCGATGCGGAGCCGCAACCGGAACTCACTGAAGGATCGGTCGTTTCCGGCATGGTGGATAGCGTTAAAGATTATGGCGTGTTCGTGAGTCTGCCCGGACGCAAAACGGGTTTGCTCCACGTCTCCGAGATAGGTGACGGCAAGACCGGGGATTTGCGCAAGAGGTTTCCGCTGGGATCTCCAATAGAAGTGCAGGTTCTCTCAATCGATCCTGAGACACAAAAGGTCGCACTGAGCACCAAGAGTATCAGCAGGAAGATCGAAGAATCCTCTTTCAGCGACTTTGTCAAAGGAAAGGGAAGGGGCTCTTCTTTTGGGACCCTGGGCGATATTTTAAAAGAGAAAATAAAGGGAGGGACGGCGGAGCCTTAAGAAGCATCTTCTTGCAAACGTCGCACGATTTGTGTCCGAAAGAAAAATCACCTCTAGCCCCATTTATTAAAGAGGGGATAGGGGGATTTGCGATGCGAATTAATATAAAATACCATTGAAAATGCCTTTCCTACAAGGAGGCAGCGCCTCGGCCATCATCACCCTAAAAGAACTCACCAAGAAATTTGGGGAATTTGTAGCTCTCGACAACTTAAGTCTGGAAATCGAGAAGGGTGAACTGTTCGGGTTGCTCGGCCCCAATGGGGCCGGTAAAACAACCCTGATATCGATTCTTTCCACCATCCTGGCCCCCTCAACCGGCACTGCCTCGGTTTGCGGGCACGATGCCCGTCGAGAAGAGGACTCAGTTAGAAGGTGCATCGGCATCGTCTTCCAGGATCCCAGTCTGGATGACGAACTTACGGGCGAGGAGAACCTCGATTTCCACGGACGCCTGTACGGTTTGGATTCCAAGACACGCTTATCACGCATCAACGAAGTCCTTGGATTGGTTGATCTCGATGATCGGCGGAAGGACCTGATCAGAAACTACTCGGGGGGCATGCGACGTCGCCTGGAGATTGCTCGGGGCCTCATGCACCGGCCGAACGTCCTTTTTCTCGATGAGCCTACCCTTGGGCTGGACCCTCAGACGAGAAGACGGATCTGGCATTATATTACAAACTTGAAGAATTCGTTCGGCATGACGATCATTCTCACAACGCACTACATGGATGAGGCCGATCAATTGTGCTCCAGGATCGCGATCATAGACCGCGGGCGGATTGTGGCTATGGATAGCCCCGAGGGCTTGAAGGAAAGTCTTGGAGGCGATCTGCTCGAATTGGCTACGAACAATCCGAAACCTGAATTTCTCCAGAGTGTTCGTGAGCAGGAAGACGTCAAGAGAATTTCAACTCAGGATGGCAAGGTGAAGCTCACTGTCAGAAACGGCGAATCATTGATACCAAGGATTCTTCAGACCGCTCAATCCTTTGCGGTGGAGATTTCCTCGGTCTCTTTGCGGAAACCTAATCTCGAAGACGTTTTTATCAAACTGACCGGACGTGAGATTCGTGACGAAGTGATCACCGAACCCAAGGAACGGATCAGAATATTCATGCGGACGCGAAGGCGATGAGTTCGGCCGCTGCTGTGCATACCCTGTGGCTCAGGGAGATGAAACGGTTCCAAAGGAACCGGAGCAGACTTATTGGTTCTATGGCGTTGCCTCTTCTATTTCTGTTGGTGTTGGGGACAGGTTACGGTCGTTATTTCAGTTACAGGGGCAACATCTCTTACATGGAGTATATAGGACCCGGAATCGTCGGCATGTCGTTGTTGTTCTCCTCTATGCTCGGGGGCATCAGCGTGCTTTGGGACCGGCAGTTCGGGTTTCTGAAAGAAATATTGGTGGCCCCGGTCAACAGAACGGCGATTATGGCAGGAAAAACCCTGGGAACTGCGACGACAGCCTTGATCAGGGGTCTGGTTTTTTTGATAGCTCTCATAGCGACGGGTTTGGTCAAGTTTGATCCCCTTGGCATAATGATAGCCCTGGTCTTTATGTTCTTGATTTCAACAGCATTTGTCAGCGTGGGTATTGCGGTGGCAGCCCGGATGACGGACCCGCACGGTTTTCAGTTGATAATGAATTTCTTAACTATGCCGGTGTTCTTCCTGTCGGGCGCTCTGTTTCCTCTGGATGGAGTCCCCAACTGGCTCATGATAATTGCTCATCTGAATCCGCTCACGTACGGCGTGGATGGGATGCGCTACGCACTTGGCGGCCCACACGAATTTTCTCCGTTGGTTGACTTCGTCGTTCTCGTTATTTTTTGGGTGGTTACAACGTTAGTGGGCGCACTGCTGTTCCGCAAAATGTCCGTCTAGTGGCTCTCTATCTGGGTCGCTCCGGTCTCGAAAATCGGATGTTGCGCAAGTCACTGCGCTTCTTCCTTCAGCGGAATCACGTGAAGATAATCCGCGATGGGTTTC
>DATJPW010000237.1:0-3170 GCA_035506215.1 Desulfomonilaceae bacterium | reverse complement strand
CCGGTACATAGAGATCGTCCCTGAGCTGACGAACCAGCCGGACTACGCCAAGGCCCTGGAGGCAGCGAAGAAGCTGGTCTGAGGACGACAAGTTGCGGTAGACGGCGCACAGTGAAGCGTGAAACCGATTGGGGTTAGTGTTTGGCCACTGGCGTGTTCGGGCAAGCGCCTGTTCGCGCTCCGCTCCGGTTGCGACCTCGGACGTACGCAAGTACAGCCCTCGGTCAGCAATCCTCACGGCCCATCGAACATTCATCTTGCCGCTCCACGCCAGCGTCCACCCACGCCCGGTGCCCGGATAGGATTCCGAACGCCGGGGATCGTCGAGGAGACTACCATTGCTATACGCTTCGCCACAGCAAGCTGTGCGAAGGATTCATCTGTCAACTCCCTCTGGCTGCGAACATGAAGGCTCAATTACGCGCTTCCACGATCCACGCCGGTATGGATGCGACAAAAATGCATGGAAATCTTGACGAGAAACAGATAGTGCCCGTAATCGCTTAACGTGAAAAGACGGGTGTCGCACAAATGATCTCTGTCTATAAATTCATTTTCGCAGCTAATTAGCCGGTCAAGAAGCAAGATTAAATCCGGCGTATCTGTTCCTCTAGCAGGCAGGAAAAACATCTGTGTGATCTCCTGCTTTTTGAGTGACTCAACATGGTTATCTATATCAATTTGAGATACACCACGGCTAATTATACTGCAATAGTTAGAGCCAAAGGAGAATATATTGGGAAACCGCAAAGTTCGCGGTTTAAAACATGAAATATGATAGTTTAAGTTTTATTTTTCATGGTTCAGTTGTACAACGAGTAATTATGGCGCCCACAATTCTCTTGCAAATGGGGAAGATTTGAAAGAAAATCTACGGGGCCGAGTGATGCAAAATTCAGGCACAAAAATTAAGGTGTTGTTCCTTCTATCGCTCGCAATTTTCTTGATAGTCCTGTATTTTGGTTTAAGGGAGAAAGGATATCATTTTTCAAACAACGTAGCCTGGATTGGGTACGAGCCGGGCATACGTTTCGGAAAGTATGGGGTTGCTTATGCGTCGGTCGATAATAACCTGGATAGAACCAAAACCTCCCCGGTAGACAGTTTTTCAACTGAAATGGCCGTCAAGCCCGAAGACCTTGACCCGAAGGGGTTCGGTCTTATTCTATCCCTGTATGGCGAAAAGGATTCAGATCAGTTGATAGTAGGGCAATGGCAATCATCTATAGTTGTGATGAATGGTGATGATTACTCACACAAAAGAAAGACAAAAAGAATATCAGCCGACATTTTTTCAAGAGCGCCCAAAAAATTGCTGCTGACGGTAACGACCGGGGTCGAAGGAACGAAGCTGTACGTCAATGGCAAACTTGTTGAAGCCAAGTCGGATTTGTTCCTCAAAATTCCTGAGGGCGATGCGATACGAGTTATCGTAGGGAATTCAGTACATGGAACTGCGTCCTGGAAAGGCGAGATGTATGGGTTGGCCTTATATGGGGAAAGCCTTGAACCCGAGACAATCAGGCACCGGTTCGGTGTATGGTCACAAGGTCAGATATTCACCTCAGCAAAGGATGGAAGGCCGTTCTTATCCTTTGCGTTTAATGAAAGGGAAGGAACGGAGACGATAGATTCGGTCACTAGAGTCGTAAGGCTGAAGATACCAACGGGTTTTCATATCCTGAAAAAACGTCTTCTTTCCCCACCCTGGCGGGATTTCGACGCCAGCAAAAGTTTTCTTATGGATTTTGTCATCAACCTGTTGGGCTTCATTCCCTTAGGTTTCGTTCTATATGCACTCTTTACGGAGGCCGGAGGAATTGTCCGGAAAGAAGCCATATTATTTTCAATAGCATTCTGTTTCCTAACCAGCTTATTTATAGAGATTGCGCAGGCGTGGATGCCAAGTCGGAGTTCCCAATCGCTTGATTTGATTCTGAACACAGTAGGATCCTGGGTTGGAACGATGCTTTACGGACCTATTTTAAGAATGAAGAAACGTCGGGCAAAAGGGCCGACAATTTGAACAACCCCGAGCTGCAAAATCCGAGATAATTCTCTTGCAAATGCAATAAATTTGCAGGAGAATCTACAGAAGGGCAGGCTTGATCGGTCGATGGGCCGGAGCTTAGAACAGAACCGAGGAGGAAACATGGCCGAGAATAATCCGATAAGGTCTACGTGCGGATTTTGTCATTCCAACTGCGGGGTCAAGGTTTACCTGAAAGACGGGAGAATCTCCCGGATCGAAGGCGACCCGAACCATCCTGCCAATAGAGGCTATCTATGCCCCAAGGCCCAGGCGATAAAGCCGATGCTCGAATCTGATGACCGGCTCAAGTATCCCCTTAAGAGGACAAAAGGGGGATTTACGAGGATTTCTTGGGACGAAGCCCTTGACTTTGCCGCGGACCGGCTCGCGAAGATCAAAGACAAATGGGGGCCCGAAAGCTTGATCCATCTGAGCGGAGCGCCGGTCACTTATGGAACGCGTGACGGATTCATGCAGTACATGGGCGCCTACGGCTCTCCAAACTTCACCGGTGCCAGCAACCTCTGTTCTATTCCGAGGCTGGTGGCTTTCCTTCAAACATTCGGTGCGAGACCGGAGCCGGACTACGACAATACCCGACTGGTCATCTTCTGGGCCCTGAACCCGCTCAACACGACCCGCTTCAGCCATTACGCTGCCTACGACGGCTTCAATACGATCATTCCCCGGCTCAAGGAGCGGGGGGTGAAGATTGTTGTGGTTGACCCTGTCCGGTCCGAGACGGTCTCCGTCGCAGATGAGTGGATCCGGCCCAATATCGGCACAGACGCTGCCCTGGGTCTTGCCATGGCACACACTATAGTCGGGGAAGGGCTTTACGATGAGGGATTCGTTGGAAAATGGGTCCCCGGATTCGACGAGATCAGGAAGCACGTGGAATCTCTGACGCCTGAGTGGGCCGAGAAGATCACTTCAGTCCCTGCTGACCGCATACGGGAATTTGCCCGCCTCTATGCAAAGACGGACGGAGCGGTCATGTTCGAGGGAAATGGCATGGACATGCACACAAACGGCGTTGACATGGTCCGCGTCGAATGTATGCTCATCGCCCTCACCGGCAACATCGATAAGCCTGGGGGAAACGTGTTCTATTCGATTGTTCCCCAAAATCCGCTTC
>DATJPW010000236.1:0-5828 GCA_035506215.1 Desulfomonilaceae bacterium | reverse complement strand
ACAGGACCACATCCCCTACTTGTTATGAATGGTGACCTGGTGACTCAAGCAAATATCGGCAGGATGCTTGAATTCCACGAGGCGCAAGAATGCGAGGCAACCGTTGGCGTAAGTCTCTATCCATTGCACATACCTTTTGGTGTGGTAAGAAAAGAGGGCACGAGGCTGATCGAACTACAGGAAAAGCCGACCGAGCATTTCGTCATCAATAGCGGCATATATATTCTCAACCCTTCGGTCCTCTCTCTTATACCAAAAGATCAGGAATTCCCGATTACATCACTCATCCAGACCCTGTTGGCCCGGAATGCGCTGGTGAGTGCTTACCTGATTGAAGAGGAATGGATCGACGTAGGGAGACACGAAGATTTATGGAAAGCAAAAGGAATTATCTGACATGCATTCGAGGACAACAGTTGAGAATACTTCTCGTGGTTTGTGATGATGCTTCCCATGCCTCAAGTAAAAATTGATAGAAGCTTACCGGGATACGTCCCCACGAATAGCAGTCGAGAGAGGGAAACTGTTAGCCTTGATAGATTAAGGCCCCAATATCGATCCGATGAATAATAGTCTTGTCTATATAATGTCTCCCACTCACGTCATTTCCTCGATTGCCGCGATCAAAACTTTACACCCTGACGATCTCCCGGCTGTTACGTTTCTCGCCCACTGGCCAGGGGTCGGTACAGAAGTCGTTGAGCAAATTGGAACATTAGTGTCCCGCATTTCCAGCGGATTTCCTTTTGTCAAGAACGTAATTACGATGTCGAGTGACGAGAAAGCGGCGTTATCGCCGAACGGAGATCTCGCTGGAACCATTCTCGCGCTGAAGCGGCGTACGGGGGACCGCTATCACGAGATCTACTACGCGCATGACATTGAAGGGGGAATGTTCAATTTACTCTGCGCCTCCTTTCCAAAAGCTAAAAGGATTTGTTTCGGCGACGGGCTCGGTAATGTGTACCAGAAGCATGTGCATCTTGGATTTCTTTTCCCGGACGCCTTTGCAAGCGAGGCCACGGATGAGAAAAAAACCGGGCCGCTGCGGAAAACCGTTGAAAGGCTCGGAAGATTAAGGTTGTTTCGAAAAACGAATCTCACACTCAAAGATATCGAGGCCAAGCAGTTCTCTCCCCATATAGCGGTGCTTATACTGCCCATCGATCAATCTGGATATTTTCTTAGAGGTGTTGATTTGATAGTCCCGGAAAAAGCTCTCGTGCTCGATATCGTGAGGACCTGCATATCGGCCGCGGAGGACTTGAGCCAGTACATAGACAATCTCCTCACAACACACCATAACAGGGGAAAATATGTACTCTTAACCGACAACATAGCGGAGGGCAATTTCATCGAATTTGACACAGAAATAAAGATGTACTGCACGATGCTGAAAGAACACTGCAGGCCGGAGAGCGTTATTTTTCTTAAGTCTCATCCGGGGGAGACCCTTCCGCGAAACGAAGCAATCAAACAGCAACTCTCAGGCCCCTTTCAGATCGAGGAACTGGACACACGATTCAAACGTTATCCCATTGAGATGTGGGAGCCCCTCGTGATAAATAGCGAGGTCATTTGTCTCTCTTACCCTGTCCTTTCACTAAAATACCTGTACGAAGTGGATGTTATACAACCGATGGACGACGTTTTTGTTGAAAAATGGTTCCCGGAATGGACCTGGGCTTCTTACAAAAATGCCGCTACTCTCTACATGGAGCCGCTCAAGCGCCTGGCTGAGTGGGACGGAAGAAGCGTGCTCTGGTCGGGAAGTATCGCACAAGGGTAAAACATGACTGGAAAAATCCTGGTGACCGGTGCCGACGGCTTTATCGGCTCTCATTTAGTAGAGTACCTGGTGCACAGCAACTACAACGTCCGTGCATTCGTCTACTATAATTCTTTCAACTCCTGGGGCTGGCTTGATCACCTCGATGAAGAGACGATCCGGTCAGTGGACATCTTTGCGGGAGATGTCCGAGATCCGTACGGAGTAAAAAAGGCCGTAGAAGGATGTGAAATGGTCCTGCACCTTGCCGCACTCATCGGAATTCCCTATTCTTACTATTCGCCTGACAGCTACGTTGATACAAATGTTCGCGGCACACTGAATATCCTGCAGGCCTCAAAGGAATCCGACGTCAAAAAAGTAATTCACACCTCTACCAGCGAGGTGTATGGCACCGCTCGCTTCGTACCTATCGCTGAAGACCATCCCACGAATGCGCAGTCTCCCTATGCCGCAACCAAAATCGCCGGCGATCACCTGGCGCTATCCTTCCATCATTCTTTCGGGACACCGGTAGCAGTGGTAAGACCCTTCAACACATACGGGCCCAGACAATCTGCAAGGGCCATTATTCCAACCATCATCAACCAGATTCTGAGCGGGAAAGGGACAATACAACTTGGATCGCTTCACCCTACGAGGGATTTCAATTATGTAGAGGACATAGTCCGCGGCTTCGTTGCGGCAATCGAAAACGAGACGTGCATCGGCGAAGTGATAAATCTGGGATCCGGCTACGAGGTTTCAATTGGGCAAACCGCTGAGCTGATTGCCGAGCTAATAGGAAAAAAAATAGAGATAATCACGGACGAACAGCGGATCCGCCCCAAGACAAGCGAGGTGGAGCGACTAATAGCTTCGAATGCTAAGGCAAAGGCATTGATAGGCTGGCAACCGGCGTATAGCGGTGGAGATGGCCTTCGACGGGGACTGGAGAAAACTATTGCATGGTTTTCGAACCAGGAGAACTCGCGGAGCTACAAAACAGACAGGTACACCATTTGAAATCGTCGCGAGCCCAATCTATACTGTCCGTACTCAGACAATGCCTTGCGGTAACAGGAAAGCCGATCGCCCTCCATGAGCCCTGTTTTTCTGGTAACGAATGTAAGTACGTGAAGGAATGCCTGGATTCTACCTGGGTCTCATCAGCTGGACCCTTTGTCAATCGGTTCGAAACCATGCTTTCCGACTTTACGGGCATCAAATACGTCGTTGCTACCGTGAATGGAACGGCCGCGCTTCATGTGGCCCTGAAGGCCGCAGGCGTAAAGGCGGGCGATGAAGTTCTGTGCCCTACCATGACGTTCGTCGCCACCGCCAATGCCATCACTTACTGCAACGCCACTCCCCATTTTGTGGATAGCGATGAGAGGACCCTTGGCGTCGATCCGAAAAAGTTGGAGGAATATTTACGGTCGGCATCAACATTGAGAGAAGGCGCATGCTACAACACCGCCACCGGGCGTCGCGTACGTGCGTTGGTTGTTCTTCATACGTTCGGTCACCCTGCCGACCTCGACAGCCTCAAAGAAATTTGTGATCGCTTCAGTATTGCATTGATAGAGGACGCTGCACAATCGATAGGCTCTTTCTACAAAGGCAAGCACACCTGCCACTGGGGGATAGCTTCCGCTCTCAGCTTTAACGGCAACAAGACGATTACTACGGGAGGTGGGGGTGCTGTTCTGACAAACAGTAAAAATATAGCCAGCTATGCAAGACACATTTCCACTACCGCCAGGTCACCCCACCAATGGTCCGTGTTGCATGACGAAATAGGATACAATTACCGATTGCCCAGCATCAACGCTGCCCTGGGCTGTGCCCAACTCGAGCAACTGCCTTCATTCCTCGAGAAAAAGCGGTCGCTCGCATCGAAATACCAGGCTGCATTCGATGGAGTCGAAGGAGTCACGTTCTTTACCGAACCATCCTACGCAAGGAGCAACTATTGGCTGAACGCGCTCTTGCTTTGTGGCAACAACGGGGAGGAGGAGAGGGACCTGGTATTGGAGTTGACCAATAGCAACGACATAATGACAAGACCTCTCTACACGTTGATGCACAGACTGCCCATGTTCAAGCATTGTCCTCGCATGGACCTTTCTTCGGCTGAAAGCATCGAAGCTCGATTGATAAACATCCCCAGCAGCCCCGCACTTGCATAAATCGTAATTATTCCGTGCAAGATGATCCGAAAAATTCTTAACAGAATCCGACCTTGCCCAAACCCTCAACCTGTCGGGGAATCTCTCCCCACCTGCTGGGACCTTCATAAGGATTATGTGAGAATTCACCCGAGCACAATAGTCGACCCCGTGGCATCCGTGAAACTATTTAACCCTCCTCAGCCGCCTAAAATCTGCCTGGAAATAGGAGAAGGCTCTCATATTTTTGCGAGCTTTAGCCTGTTGAGACCCGAAGCCAAGATCACGGTCGGAAAGCGATGTCAGATAGGGGCATCTACTTTCATCGCTGCTGAATCCATTGAAGTCGGAGATGATGTCCTGATGGCCTGGGGGATAACCCTGATGGATACAAGCGCACACTCAGTACTCTGGGAGCGGAGGAAGAATGACGCAAGCCAGTGCTACAAGGACTACTTGGAGGACAGGAATAACTTCATTAAAAACAAAGACTGGTCAAATGTTCCCACAAAGAAGATAACCATCGGTGATAAGGTTTGGATCGGCTTCAACGCAGCGATCCTCAAAGGAGTGACAATTGGCGAGAGGTCTGTCATCGGCGCCTGCAGCGTGGTGACCGACAATGTACCACCCGATAGCGTGGTCAGCGGCAACCCTGCGCGCATTGTCAGGAAGATCGATGGGAATGGCGAGACTGAGACGTGAAACTTTTAATCACCGGCATATCAGGCTTTATCGGCTGTTCCCTCGGGGCATATTTCGCCGCAAAGGGGGCTCATATTATTGGATTCTCAAGGCGAGAGATTCTCAGCCCTTTTGCCTCAGAGAACGTGAAGACGAATTACAGACCGGCCGAAATAGCGCGACTCGTGAGGCGCTTCCGACCCGATGTAATTATTCACGCCGCGGGGCCATCTTCCGTGAGAGACTCCTTCAAAGACCCTGCGGAAGATTTTTCGAAATCGGTCGTCCTGTTTCACTCACTTCTCGAAGGGATACGGATGTCCGGGATAAGGCCACTGGTCATATTCCCGTCCAGTGCAGCCGTCTACGGTAACCCCGCCTCGTTGCCGGTTTCAGAGTCAGCTCCCTTGAAACCCATTTCTCCGTATGGTTATCACAAGGTGTTATGTGAAAAGCTGGCGGAGGAGTACGCGGAACTCTACAGTATCCCTTCCCTTGTAGTAAGATTGTTCTCTGTCTTTGGCACGAGACAGAAGAGGCTTCTTGTGTGGGAATTGTTTGATCAGTTCAGGAACCGTAAGGAAGTTGTCGTCGAGGGGACCGGCAACGAGTCGAGAGACTACATCCATGTTGATGATGTGGCCCGTCTGCTTGAGAAGCTGCTTTCCGGAGTAAAAGAGAAGTATCTCATCGTCAATGTTGCAGCTGGCCGTGCTGTCTCCGTGAAGGAACTCGCCTATCTCATGAAGGAAATTCTGAATAGTGGCAAGCCGATAGTCTTCCAGGGAAAGGTACGGCTTGGCGATCCACTTAAATGGCAGGCCGATGTGGTCCTTTACGAGGCGCACACAGCAGGGAAGGTTGATCTGGATTTCAGACTTAGATTGCGGTCTTGCCTCCTAGAATGGAGCGAACCGAAGTGAAGCTGCTCATTGTCACGGAAATAGAGAGCATCCACGCGGCCAGGTGGGTAAACCAGCTGAAAGATACTGGTTGGGAAGTGCACGTGTTCCAGGCAATGGCGTCTCATTCTTCGATTAATCCTGAATTCTGTTTTGGCGTTCTCCATGTTCCGCTGCAATGCCCAGTTCCTAAAGGGGTAGACGCTCGTTTCACCTTAGGTCTGGGCAGTGGGGTAGACACGTGGATGGAACGTATCGAAAAGAAGCAGCCAGGTGCTTTCCAGGCTGTGCATGAGGATTACC
>DATJPW010000235.1:0-6705 GCA_035506215.1 Desulfomonilaceae bacterium | reverse complement strand
CTATGGCCATCCCCCCGGGTCCCACGGAATGGGCCAAGTGTCTTGGGGCGGCTGGTAATCCCCCTTAATCCTGCTTTAGTAAACGGAATTTGATACTTCAGATACTCCGCAGAGACTCAACAATGATTTCACTGCGTTTTCACCCTCCCCACTGTCCCCTCCCGTCGAGGGAGGGGATCGAGAAAACCCTCTCCCCTGGTGGGAGAGGGCTGGGAGAGGGGAAATTAGGGTATGTCATGTGTACCATCCCCTTAGTAAAGAGGGATGGGAGATTTTGACCGGCGATAAAAGCGGCCTGTCAGAACAATCCTTTCACCTTTCCGGTTTCAACATCCACGTCGACTCTTCGGAAGGCCGGGTCGGAACTGGTGCCCGGCATGAGTGAAATGGCCCCGGCAACCGGCACTACGAACCCTGCGCCGTTGTAAGTGAGGATGTCTCGTACGGGCAAAATCCATCCCTTCGGGGTCCCTTTGATATTCGGATCATGCGACAAGCTGAGATGCGTCTTGACCATGCAAGTCCCGAGCTTCGCCAGCTCAGGATCCGCTTCCATTCTCTTGGCCTTGGCTTCCGCTTCAGCGCTGTAGGAAACCCCGTCCGCGCCGTAGACTTCTTTTGCGATCAGCTCGATCCTCTGACGCAGCGGCAGGCTCAGATCGTAGAGCAGTTTGAAGTTGTTCTTCTCTTCGCATGCATCGACCACCGCGTCCGCGAATTCAAGAGCACCGTCACCGCCCTTGAGCCAATGCTCGGATACGGCCACACGCGCGCCCGCGGCTTCAGCCAGCCTACGCACCGCGGCAATTTCGTCTTTAGTGTCTTTGTAGAAGGAGTTTATGCAGACAACCGGATTTATTCCCGCCTTCTTTACGGTTTCGATGTGATGGACGAGGTTCTTGGTACCCTCTTCGACCCAACCCACGTTCTCGGAGTCGTATTCTTTCGGCATGGGAAGCCCGGGCCTGGGGACCGGCGCTCCGCCGTGGCATTTCAGTGCACGTATGGTTGCCACAACCACTGCGCAATTGGGTATAAGACCCGAGAAGCGGCATTTCAGGTTCCAGAACTTCTCGAATCCGATGTCCGCGCCGAAGCCGGATTCAGTCAAGTGGTAGTCAGAGAGCTTCAAGCCAATCCTGTCCGCAATAATCGAAGACTGGCCTATGGCTATGTTGGCAAACGGTCCTGCATGAACGAAGACCGGCTGGCCTTCAACGCTTTGCATCAAGTTGGGGTTCAGCGCCTCAACCATCCATGCAGTCATTGCGCCCGCCACATCGAGGTCCGAGGTTGTTACAGGCTCGCCCTTCTTGTTGTACGCGACCACAATGCGTCCCATGCGCTCTCGCATATCCTTGAGGTCCGAGGCAACGGCTAGAATCGCCATAATCTCCGAGGAGACTGCGATCCCGAATTTCGAGCTCATCATGAACCCGTCCATCTTCCCGCCTATGCCGATCACAATGTTACGGAGCGCCTGCGCGCAGAAATCCATGATCCATCCGAATTCGACATTTCTCGGATCGATGTTGAGCTTGGGCGGCAGTTTTCTTCTGGCCCATTCCGCGTCATCGTAGTTGGCTTCGTGCTGGAGCCGGGACGTGACAGCCACCATAGCCAGATTATGCGCGTTCATGATGGCGTTGATGTCGCCCGTCAGACCCAGAGAAAAAGGCGTTAACGGAATACACTGGGCCAAACCACCGCCCGCGGCCGATCCCTTGATGTTCATGGTTGGACCGCCGGAAGGCTGCCTAATGGCGCCGGTCACGTTCTTGCCTCGCTTACCGAGGCCCTCAACCAATCCCATGAGGCTGGTGGACTTGCCTTCTCCGAGAGGCGTAGGCGTAATCGCCGTGACATTGACATACTTCCCGTCAGATTTGCCCGCGACCCGCTTCAGCACTTTGGCAAAGTCCACTTTTGCGACATAATGCCCGTGAGGTAAGAGTTCCTCTTCCTTCAGCCCAAGCTCATCCCTGAGCTGATAGACGGTTTTCATCGTTTTTTCGGCCTCTTCAGCTATCTGCCAATCGGCCATCTTTGTTGCATCAAGAACCATTGAAACCTCCTCTGCGACTGTTGGCTGTACAGACGACAGCTATCCCCAAAACTCGACAATTTCGCCTAGTGAATGACCAACCCTTCATATGGAAGGCAACACATTATTATTAGACCAAAATGCCAGATTCATCAATGAAAAAAGAACGAAGTCATTTCCATTCAGTTACGCGCATGAAGAAAAAGCCAATAACATCTACAATTGCGAGAGGTGAAATCCCGCGTCCCGCGAGAAAGCAATCTCCGTGGTGTAGGGGCGGACGGCGTCCGCCCTCATTGGGCGCATGCCACGAATTGCAAAGAACGATCCCCAGCAATTGGTAGGCGCCGGCCTCCGTGCCGGCACATTTTATGTATATAAATCAACTAGTTCGGGCCGGCAGGGACGCCGGCCCCTACCGAGTTGTTCGCCGCACAGATGTTGAATTGCGTGAAAACTTTCGAAAACCGGCCTGGACAAACGCATTCTGACCGGTCACAACCGGGTGCTTATCTCGATTGCGAGTCAAGCTTCCCGCAGATATGCCGCTGCGTTCTTGAACACGGCCAATCCGGCTCCCTCTTCCGGCAAGTCTTCCCGCGTCCATCTCGGGTGATTGGTCCGGTGCTGGAAACATTCCGGATGCGGCATCAAGCCGAACACTCGACCCGTGATATCACACACTCCGGCTATGGCCTGTTCCGCGCCGTTGGGATTGAAGGGATACTCCATTGTCGGTTCATCCCGGTCAGGAAGGCTGTACCGCAAAGGGGCTTGATGCGATTTGACCAGCGTCCCTGTTAAATTCGCATCTCGACCGACGATTTTGCCTTCACCGTGCCGGACCGGCAGGTACAGACGCTCAATACCCCGCGTAAAAATGCACGGAGAATCGTTATCAACTGTCAGCCAAACCCATCGATCTTCAAATCGGCCGGAATCATTTCCCATCAGTGTGACGTCCCGACGGGTATAGTCGCCGTTCATGGCGGGGAGCATCCCCAGTTTTGTCAAGAGTTGAAAACCGTTACAAATCCCGAGCAGCAATCCACCGCGCTCGACAAATCGGATCAGGCGGTCGATCAATCGTTCGCCGTTAACACGCGTATGCCTGATACGGTTGGCACAAGCCTGAGCAGCGCCCAGATCATCTCCGTCCAGAAACCCGCCGGGAAAGACAACAAGATTGTACAATGTGGGGTCCACTTCCCCGGTCCCGAGAAAATTGAGATGGGCCAAGTCCACTCGGTCAAAGCCGGCGGATTCCAGGGCCTGTCGAGTTTCGAGCTCGCAGTTGATACCATGGCCCGTGGGAATCAGTGCAGTAATTTTCATTTACTTCGTCCGTTAAAACAGCGGCTTTACCGACTCTACAGCAAGATTCAGATAGGTCGTCGGAAAGATGCCGATATAAATCACACCCGCAGCCGCTATAGAGAGAGCCAGCAGCGTCCCGGGCGCAAATCGCAGCGCCGGCTCAGTTGTTTCCGGGGTTTCCATGTACATTTTCATAATCACTCGGAAATAATAAAACACGGACACAGCGCTTGTCAGGACACCCAATACGACTAACCCGATGTAACCCTGGTTCACGGCAGCGCCGAAGACGGTGAACTTACCTACGAACCCCGCGGTCGGTGGGAAACCGGCCAAGGAAAAGAGGAAAATCGACATCACAAGCGCAAGCAACGGATGACTCGCCGCCAGCCCCCGATAATCGTCTATCATTACATTAGCTTCACCCTGTCGTCCCACCAAGGCCACCACTCCAAATGCTCCAAGATTTGTGAACGTGTAAGCCAAGAGATAGTACAATATGCCTGCTATTCCGGCCTCCTTCCCCGCGACCATCCCGATAAGTATGTAGCCTGCATGGGCAATGCTGGAATACGCCAGCATTCGCTTAATGTTGTCCTGAACCAATGCGGCCACATTGCCCAGTATCATGGTCAGGGCGGCCAGTACCCATAAAATCTGGCCCCAACTTACTTCGAGCGCGGTAAATGACTCGAAAAACACCCTTATAAACGCAGCAAAGGCAGCGGCTTTCACGCCTACGGACATGAAGCCGGTCAGCGGAGTCGGCGCTCCCTCGTAAACATCAGGGGTCCACATGTGGAAAGGAACCGCCGCAACCTTAAACCCGAAACCTACCAGGAGCATGCCTACCCCGGCCAGGGCCATTCGGCTTACTGCTCCCGTCTGGAAGTATTTTGTAAGCGCGGGCAAGCTCAGAGATCCTGCCGCACCATAAGTCAAGGCAGCGCCGTACAGGAAAATCCCACTGGAGAACGCTCCGAGAAGGAGGTACTTTAAGGCCGCTTCTTTGGCCTTCACATTGCCCGGCAATATCCCCGCCAAAACGTAGATCGATATTGACAGTGTTTCCAACCCCACAAAAATGATCAGAAGGTGGTTCGCGGACGCCATGAACATCATGCCCGCAGCCGCAAAAAGCAGCAGCACGAAATATTCGTACAGGTCCAGTCCATCATCAGTCAAATAGCGTACGGAAATAAGCACCGTTACTCCGGTAGCTATCAGGAGTATTACATTGAAAAACCACGTGTACATGTCCAAGCTGATCAGGCCTGTGAAAGCCGGTTTATTCATCAGCCTGAGAGGGCTGTTCGCGGCAATGGCCAACAGTACGCCTGCGAGGCTTACGATGGCCGCGGAGGCAACCTTGGCCCGATTAATAAATAATCCCAGAATCATAACAATCATGCCGGCCAAGCAAAGTATAATCGCCGGCAATATACCTCCGAGGTCAACGTCGGGTAATGGAATCATCCCGATTGCTCCTACCTGTAGAGGCGGTTCGCGAACCGCCAGGAATTAGGGCGCTTCTCGACGCCCCTACACCAAAACTCAGCGATCATCGGTCGCCGGGAGAGGCAAAAGACGTAAATCTTATCTCAAGCTCCTCGGCCTGGGATTGCTTCTTTGCCTTTTCAATGTTCATGACAAGAGACTTCTTTGCTTCCACTTGCCGGATGAAGTTCTTCACCGACGGCTCCATCGGTTTGAGGAAGGTATTTGGATAAACCCCGATCCACACTACAAAAATCACAAGCGGAACCAGCACGAAGACTTCGCGAATGCTCAAGTCTTGCAACACCTTGTTCTTGGGGTTTGTCACTTCGCCGAACATCACTCTCTGAAACATCCAGAGCATGTAAACCGCCGCAAAGATCACTCCTGAAGCGGCTATTACCGCGTACCATGGAAACACTTTGAATGTTCCGAGAAGAATCAGGAACTCACCCACAAAACCATTAAGGCCGGGAAGCCCTATTGAAGACAGGGTGAAAATCATGAAGAAGACCGCAAAGAGCGGCATCACCTTGGAAATGCCCCCGAAGTCGGCTATGAGCCGGGTATGTCTCCGTTCGTATATCATGCCCACAATGAGAAACAGCGCGCCGGTGCTCAGTCCGTGATTGATCATCTGAACGATGCTGCCCTCGAGTCCCTGCACGGTCAGCGCAAACATGCCCAACATGCAAAACCCGAGGTGACTGACGCTTGAAAAGGCCACCAACCTCTTGACATCCAGTTGCACCATGGCGACCCACGCGCCGTATATTATGCCGATGATCGCGAGGAGGCCGATCCACCATGCCGCATCCAAGGCGGCATTGGGAAAGAGAGGAATAGCGAACCGGACGAAACCGTATGTCCCCATTTTCAACAGCACCGCGGCAAGCACCACGCTCCCCACTGTGGGGGCCTCGGTGTGAGCGTCAGGAAGCCACGTATGAAACGGAAACATCGGGACCTTGATCGCGAACGCAAGGAAGAACGCCAGGAACATCCAGTACTGGGCGTGCGGCGGGACAGGAAATTCATAGAGCTTCAAGAGATCAAAGGTATAAACGCCGCTGCTCCCGGCCGTAAAGTAAAGCGCCAGAATGGCGACCAGCATCAAAAGGCTGCCCACCATCGTGTACAGAACGAACTTGATTGCCGCGTACAGCCTTCGGGCTGGATTGCCCCAGACACCGATCAGGAGATACATGGGAATCAACATGACTTCCCAGAAAACGTAAAACAGAAAAAGATCCAGAGAAACAAAAACGCCTATCATACCGGTCTGTAAGAATAGCAAGCATATAAGAAACTCTTTGACCCTGACCGTGATGTCCTTCCATGACGCCAAGATTACGATGGGACCAAGCAGGGTAGTCAACAACACCAGGAATAGACTGATTCCATCAATTCCGATTTTGTAGGAAATTCCCCACTCTCGCACCCAGACATGGTTTTCAACCAATTGCATGGCCGATGATGTCGGATCGAACATAGCAAACATCACTAGGCTAATCACGAAATCCAGCAGCATGAAAACGATCGCGACCCAGCGGAGAAGCTCATGGCGCTCTCTGTTCAGGAACAGCAGAATCGCGGCCGCCACCAAAGGCGCGAACGTTATATAACTAAGTACCGGGAAGGAAACGTTCCCCATTGACCCAATTCCTCCATGTCCTATTTAAGGACGAAATATCCTATTACCACAAGGACTCCCACCAGGATTGAGAGCGCATAATCCTTAACAAATCCGGTCTGCAACAGCCGCAAATGCCTTGCCCAGCCGCGCACCATATCCGCGACTCCGTTGACAATGCCGTCGATCACTTTGTCGTCAAAAGCCCTCCATA
>DATJPW010000234.1:0-12164 GCA_035506215.1 Desulfomonilaceae bacterium | reverse complement strand
CGAAGCTTGGAGAGGCCGGCACTCGTGGTGTGAACCTTGAGGCGATAACCGCGATCAGCGCCCTTCAGGCCGGCTCGGACGTACTGATACTGCGGCATCCCCAGACACTGGCGCACGTTCGCAAGTACATAGCCGATCTCTTGGTGGAGACGGACCTTGAGTCCATGGGCGTGGACCTCTCGCTTGCCGCTGCCCCCGCGCCGGCCGAGCCTGCCAAGGCAGCTCCGGAAAAAGCTCCGGCAAAAGCGCCCGCCCCCGCTCCAAAACCATCCCCTACTCCAGCACCGCAAAAGCCTACACCTGCTACGGTATCCGAACTCCCCAAGAGCTCGGGAGCAGAAGAACCGATACCTGAAGTCAAGAAAGCTGCCGCAGCCCCTAAACCTGCAGCGGCAAAAGAAGATGAGGAATCAATCATGGCACAATTGACTAAAGAAGACATTCAGGGCCTGAAGGAACTGGCCGGCGTGTTTAAGGCGGTTAAGAATCTGGCTTCCGGATTGGGAACGCTTGTTTCAGGCCAGGTTCCATCTGCTGCCCCGGCAGCGCCCGCTCCTGGCGCGCAGGCGGCTCCCGCGGCCTTTGCGCCTCCGCCGAAGAAGAAAGAATTAGCCCCGGCGGATTGGACCGAGCACACCATTGATCCCGTGACTCTTGAAGGTCTGAAAATTGCTGACAGAGAGGGCTACTCCACTGCTTTCCATCGGTCCCGCGTGACGACTGCATGTCCCATCGGAAAAGGTGGTTCATGTTGCAAGATTTGTAACATGGGGCCCTGCCGTGTTCTGCCGCCGAAAGGCAGAACGGAAACTCCCGAAGAGCGTCAAAAGCGCTGTGGACTGTGCGGAGCTACGCCGGAAACTATCGCTGCCAGAAACTTTGCACGCATGATAGCGGGTGGCTCGGCCTCCCATAGCGATCATGGGAGGCATGTTGCGCACACTTTCCTGCACGCGGCCAAAGGGGAGCTGCCGGATTATCAAATCAAGGATATTCCCAAGCTTCTGGCAGTTGCTATGGATTTCGATATTGAAACTGAAGGTCGCGAAATCAAAGACATCGCCATTGAGGTTGGTGAGAAAGCTCTAGCCCAGTACGGCCAGCAGGACGGCGAAATAGCATATATTAAGAGAGCGCCGCTGAAGCGCCAGGAGATATGGCGAAAGGAAGGCGTTGTCCCCCCAGGTGTTGATAGACCGGTTGTGGAAACGATGCATATGACACACATGGGCGTCAATCAGGAAATGGAGCACATTATCCGTCTGTCAACCAAGTGCGCTCTTGCCGATGGTTGGGGTGGCTCCATGATCGCCACAGATTTGTCGGACATCCTTTATGGAACGCCGGTGCCGATTCTCGGAAAAGTCAACCTGGGTTGCATGAAAGAAGACACGGTAAACATCATTGTGCACGGTCATGAACCGTCTCTGTCGGAGATTATAGTGCAGGCGGTCCAAGACCCGGAGATGGTGGCGTACGCCAAAAGCAAAGGCGCCACGGGCGGGATCAGCCTTGGCGGTATATGCTGCACTTCCAATGAGATATTAATGCGCCACGGCATACCTATTGCCGGTAATTACCTGCAACAGGAGATGGCTGTCATCACCGGCGCTCTGGAAGCAATAGTAGTTGACGTGCAGTGCGTCATGCAGGGCTTGGCGGACTTGGCCAAGTGCTTCCACACCCAGGTGGTCACCACCAGCCCCATAGCGAAAATGCAGGGTGCTTACAAACACTACGATTATGACGAACGCAAAGGACTTGAGATTGCGAAACAGATCATACGCGATGCCATAGACAACTTCCCCAATCGGGATAAGAACAAGGTGTCCATCCCCTCCGAGCAGCAGGATATGGTCGTAGGGTTCAGTCACGAGACCATCAGCTATTTGCTCGGTGGAATGTTCCGGGCCAGTTATAGACCGCTAAACGATAACATCATTAATGGTCGTATAAGGGGTATAGCCGGAATAGTGGGTTGTGGAAACGCGAGAATAAAGCACGACGATCTCCATGTAACTCTGGCAAAAGAACTCATCAAGAACGACGTGATTGTTCTTACCACAGGCTGTTCAGCCATCGCTCTGGGAAAATATGGCCTGCTCACGCCTGAGGCCGCGACCAAATACGCCGGTCAGGGGCTTGCGGAGGTCTGCGAGACGGTCGGTATCCCGCCATGTCTCCATATGGGCTCTTGCGTGGATAACACCAGGATACTCATGGCCGCGACATCGGTGGTACGAGACGGCGGATTGGGTGACGACATTTCCGATATTCCCGCGGTAGGTGTCGCACCTGAGTGGATGAGTGAGAAGGCGGTTTCCATCGGCCAGTACTTCGTGGCATCCGGGTGCTACGTGTTGTTCGGCGCCGGGTTCCCCACCATTAATGAGGATATCTGCACCAATTACCTGTTTAAAGACATCGAGCAGGTCTATGGCGGCAGGTGGGATTTCGTAGAAAAAGACCCATACGAAATGGCCCGTAGATGCATCGCTCATATCGACTCCAAGAGAAAGGCCCTTGGTATAGACAAGGCCAGGGAGCGAGTGCTTATGGATATGGCCATGCGGCGAGAGATAGCAGGGTAATCAACGTTTCGGAGCCTCTGATGCGTCGTGGTATGCGCTCTAATCCTCAGAGGGCCCCAAGAGTTTCCATAGGAGGAGATAAACCGTGTCGAAAATTATAGCAGCAAACGTCATTGCCGGCTCTCACAAGGTCTACGAAAAGGCCAGAAAGAAATACGAGAAAGCCGTCAAGAAATTCGGTAAAAAGAAAGAGGTCGGATTCCCGAACACCGGATATTACCTGCCGGTCATTTATGGGATCCTCGGTTATCCCGTGAAGACCCTCGGCGACTGTGGAGTTGTCCTGGACCGTGCAGAGGCGCTCCTACCGCCGCCTGTGAGAGAGAATGTCCATTTGCCGTACCTTGGACCGGTACTGGACGCGGGCATGGCTTCTCTTTTCAATTACGAGATCTATGAAGCGATTCGTTACCTCGAAAATCCGAACTTCTATCTTCCCGCCGAGGACCCGTCTGACGATAAACTCTGGTTGGGCGCGGCAGACGATATTATTCTGCGGAAAAGAGGCGTCGAGTTCGTGGATGGCACGGCACCCGGCTTTGCCGCTATCGTTGGGTCGGCCCCTACCAAGGAAATCGCCGTCGAGATGGCGCTGGAGCTTCAGAAGAAGAACCTGTACGTGTTCATGGCTGCAAACTATAATGGAACAAGCTTTTCTGAACAGCTCGTGCAGGCGGGGGTGCAGGTTGGCTGGCCCACACGTCTGGTGCCTTTTGGCCCGGATATATCCGCTGCCATATTCGCGCTTGGCTTTGCCACTCGAGCTGCATTGAGCTTCGGGGGCATAGAGCCCGGCGATTTCCGCAAAGTCCTTGTCTACAATAAAGACAGGGTTTTCGCGTTTGTGTTGGCCCTGGGCGACGTTTCCGATGAATGGTACGCGGCCGCGGCCGGAGCAATCAATTACGGGTTCCCGACCATAGCGGATACTCCCATTCCCCAGATACTCCCAACCGGTGTGTGTACCTATGAGCACGTAGTGTCCAACATTCCCCATAAGGATTTGGTAGCAAAGGCGATTGAAATCCGCGGGCTCAAAGTAACGGTTACCGAAGTCCCGGTCCCCGTGGCTTACGGTCCGGCTTTCGAAGGAGAGAGGATCCGCGGAGAAGACATCTTCATGGAAGCCGGCGGCGGCAAGACTCAGGCGGTCGAACTTACCCTGATGAAGGACATGAACGATGTCGAGGACGGCAAGGTCGAAGTAATCGGGCCTGATCTGAAGGACATCGAAGCCGGTACCCGATTACCGCTCGGCATCCTTGTGGAGGTTGCCGGCCGCAAAATGCAATCGGATTTTGAACCGATCCTGGAGCGCCAGATCCACCACTTGATAAACTATGCTCAAGGCCTGATGCACATCGGACAAAGGGATATAGCTTGGGTCCGTATCGGCAAAGGGGCTGTGGAGAAAGGCTTCAGTCTCTCTCATATTGGGTCCATCCTTCATGCGAAGTATCACCAGGACTTCGGATCAGTGTTGGATAAGGTTCAGGTCAAAATATTCACCGACAAGCCTAAGGTGGAAGAGCTGCTGAAAAAAGCGAAGGAAACATATAGTGTCCGAGATGCTCGTGTCGAAGGCATGACCGATGAAGACGAGCCAACCTTCTATTCCTGCACATTGTGCCAGAGCTTCGCGCCGTCTCACGTCTGCGTGGTTACGCCTGAACGAACCGGACTTTGCGGAGCTTATAACTGGCTTGATTGCAAAGCCTCGAACGAGATCAATCCCACCGGTCCCAACCAGCCCATTGAAAAAGGCAACGTCATAGACGAGCGCCTAGGCCAATGGGAAGGCGTCAATGCGTTCGTGCAGCAAGCATCCCGCGGTAAGGTGCAAAAGTATAACGCTTATTCGATCATGGAAGACCCGATGACCTCGTGTGGCTGCTTCGAATGTATCGCGGCTGTGCTTCCTGTCTGCAACGGCGTCATGACAGTGGACAGGGATTACAAAGGCCCCACTCCGTGCGGGATGAAATTCACGACACTCGCCGGAAGCGCGGGCGGCGGCAATATCACGCCGGGTTTTGTGGGTCATAGCAAGCTTTACATAGCTTCAAAGAAGTTCGTGGCTGCCGAGGGCGGCATCTTGAGACTGGTGTGGATGCCCAAGCAATTGAAAGAGATGCTGAGCGAAAAGATCAACAAGATCGGCGACGAACGTGGGATTTCAAAATTGGCGGACAGGATAGCGGACGAAACAGTGGGAGTGTCGGAAGACGAGATCTATCCGTTCCTCGAAAAGAACGAGCATCCGGCTTTGAAAATGGATTCCATCGTCGGATGATGTGACACGAGTATCATGCTTCGTACTGCGCTTCGCATGATGAGGAGGACCCTGCATCTCAGCGGGGCCCTCTGAATCTTGCCGCATTTATGAAAAACATTTCGTTCCTTGGGGTGCTGCCTCGAGGGGGAGGTTATAATCTATGGCACTTTCCGGAATTCAGATCTTCAAGATGATGCCAAAGAAGAACTGCGCGGAATGCGGAGTTCCCACCTGCTTGGCCTTTGCCATGAACTTGGCTGCGGGAAAAGCAGAGTTGTCTCAATGTCCATACGTGTCGGATGAGGCAAAGGAGAAGCTGGCATCTGCAGCAGCTCCTCCCATCAGGACGGTCCAGATCGGGACCGGCGACGGCATGGTAAAGACGGGCGGCGAAACGGTCCTGTACCGACATGAGAAAACATTCAATAATCCCACCGCGCTCGGATGTCTAATCTCGGTTACTGAGGACGATGCAGCGGTGGACAGCAAACTCGAGGCCTTTAAGACCTTAAGATACGAGAGGGTCGGACTCACACTAAAGCCGGAAATAATAGCCGTCAAAGACGGCGCGGACCCCGGCCGATTCTCCAAAATCGCCAAGAAAGCGTCAGACGCGGGCGCCGCGCTGGTTTTGATGAGTGAGAATATTGATTCATTCAAGGCTGCTTTAGCAGAGGTAGGCAAGAACAAACCGCTTATCTATGCGGCAACTGAATCCAACGCGGAGGCTGTTTCCGCCCTTGCCAAAGAATTCGACTGCCCGCTTGCGGCCAAAGCCGGCAAAGTCGGCGACTTGGCCAAACTAAGCCACAGCTTAACGGAAAAGGGTTTCAAAGACATAGTTTTGGATTCGGGCGCACGAAGTCTGGCTCAATTGCTGCGTGACAATATTATTATTCGTCGGTTGGCCTTGGAAAATCTATATCGGCCCCTGGGATTTCCTACCATCGTCTTTCCTTGCGAAATGGCGGACAATCCAATAGATGAAGTCCTCGTAGCGGGCACGTTCATCTCAAAGTATGGAGGCATCGCGATACTCAGTGATTTAAGAGGGGAGACTCTTTTCCCGTTGTTGTTGCAGCGCCTCAACATTTTCACGGATCCTCAACGGCCTATGACCACGGAGCAGGGGATCTACCCGATCAACAACCCGACCGAGACGTCTCCGGTGCTTATCACGAGCAATTTTTCGCTCACGTACTTTATTGTTTCGGGTGAAGTGGAAAATAGCCGCGTGCCGACGTGGCTCCTGGTTCTGAACACGGATGGTCTGTCGGTATTGACCGGATGGGCAGCAGGAAAATTCGTGGCTGACACCATAGGACCATTTGTCAAGAAATCGGGTATCGAAGACAAAATCAAGACAAAAAAGCTGGTAATACCGGGCGCGGTCGCCATGATCAGCGGGGAACTGGAAGAAGAGGCTTCGGGCTGGCAAATCATGGTCGGTCCCAGGGAAGGCGCTCATATTCCGGCTTACCTTCGTCAGAATTTTGGCGGCTAGGCGCGCTCTTTCGTTTTGGGGCGGAACGTAATCTTTCAGTTACGCTCGTGAGTGATAGGTTGCTCACGTGTCATTGCGAGGAGTGAATGGTGGGACAGGCGTCCCGCCTGTCTGTTGAGCAATGACCGGCAAGATGTCGGTCCTACCAGCAATCCCCTTTCTCGAAGGTCGGGAGATTGCTTCGCGGACGCTCGCAATGACGCTTTCCCTCGTAACTGAACAATTACGGCGGACGACCCGGAAAAACTTTGACGTAAGTCTACACTGTGTAATAATCTTTTTCCGTGGCGTTTTTTCACGTACGGTGGATTGAAACCAGGAGGTGGGTTTTCATGATAAAGGCGGTGGCTGAGAATATCAACATTATGTCGAAGTATACAGGGAATGCCATTCGCGAAAGAGATCCGAAGCCGATTCAGGAGTGGGCGGCCAAGCTGACCGAAAAAGGCGCGGATGTCCTGGATCTCAATTTAGGGCCTGCTAGGAAGGGCGGGCCTGAGATGATGCAATGGCTTGTCAAAACCGTGCAAGAAGCTACCGACTTGCCGCTTTTCCTCGACACTACCAATAACGAAGCGATAGAAGCCGGACTGCAAGTGTATCAGGCAAAGAAGGGCCCGGCCGTGATTAATTCGATAATGGCCACGCCTGAACGGATGGCGCTTCAGTTGCCACTTGTAAGCAAGTATGATTGCGAAATGGTGGGCTTGATGTGGGGCCCCCAGGGTATCCCGAGGGACGAGAACGAGCGGGCCGTGCTCTTGGACAGCATGATGACTCAGGCTGCGGAGCATGGGATTGAGCTGGAACGCATTTGGTTCGACCCGATAGTCGTCCCTGTATCGTCTCAGCAGCAAGAACTGCAAGGATGCACGACCTTCATGCAGTGGCTACCGGACCTCGCACCGGGGTCCCAGTCCACATGCGGCCTTTCCAACTGTTCCAACGGGTCTCCCGAGGAGCTGCGGGGAATACTCAACCAGGTGTATCTTTGCATTCTTAAGAAATGTGGAATAACATCCGCCATCCTGGACGGTTTTGATGACGACATCATGAAGATCGCCCATGACCAGACTATGGATCTCGAAAATCTGGTCGGCCGGGTCTTTGATGGCGAGGATGTTGACACTTCGGGTATGAGCAAGATTGAGGTCGATTACGTAAAAACGGCCAAGGTCTTACTCGCCCATTCCCTATATTCGCATTCCTGGCTGGAGCTGTGATTAGTAAGTGCGCCTATGATTGGTCCGGTAGGGGCCGGCGTCTTTCGGTCTGGTAGGCGCCGGCCTCCGTGCCGGCGCAAGGCCAGACGGTGTGGATACCCACCAAATGGGCCGGCAGGGACGCCGGCCCCTACTATCCTTGAATAATACCCCCTTATCCTTCTATGTTCTTGCCTGTCCTGTAAGCCAGGGCCTGAGCCGTGGCGATGAGTTTTCCGCTCTCCTTCTCGCTGACTCGACAAAGATATGATGCGGTCCGGTTTGTTTTATGGAGTTCCTCCGCAGTGGCCTCCAGCGTGGTATCGCGCGACGGCGCGGCTACATATGTAATACTCACATTAAGGGCTACGGATAGTATCCCGTGACTATTGCAGGCAAACTGGAAGGCCTCGTCTATCAGTGAGAATACCGCGCCGCCGTGGGTTGCGCCAAAGATGTTTTCCATATCGGGCCGCACCTCCATTCTCACCGTTGCACGACCAGGGCCTATTTCCACCGCTTCCAAGCCGAGGACACGACCGAACGGCTCAATCTGCGATCTCTTTAACAGCTCTCCATGCAGCTTCGAATCATCCATTTGCGCGGTTTCTCCTTATATGAATTCGCTTTTATGAATCGAGTTTTGGCCGGCAGACACGGCATGAATCGGGCCGGCAGGGACGCCGGCCCCCACTATCGGTAGGCGCCGGCCTCCGTGCCGGCGCAATGCGCCGAGAACGAGAGTAGCATCATAATGTAGAGTACAAAAAAACGGAACTGCTAATACAGTCCCGTAGCACCCGGTTTGTTCCCCCCCAACAATTCCGGCTGAATGGGGCCTCCTCAAGCCTCGCTTCGAGGCTGCGAGGCCCCTTAATTTGAAAGGTAGAGGTAAGATTTCTCCAGCCTCTAGTTAAATATTCCGACCCCCCTTTTGACCGTCAGTAGATTCGCTTGTTGTCGGCTTCTTCCTCTCAAGGTCCCTGATTCGGCTTGCTGCATTGCCTCTCCTTCAATTGCGCGTTCAATCTGGTCCTCGCGGATTCAAACAGGCGCATGTATTCGGCAAACAGCTCCGATGCATAGAGGCGACTATAATCCGGCCTATGGACAACCGATCGGTGAACATCCATAAATCTTTCATATTCGGGCGTGCCGGACAGACGACCAAATACTCGTTCGAGAAGCTTGCCGTCCAATTCCGCTGGTTCTCCCCAGGACTGACGCGCAAAGGACGCGACCATGACTGCCCCTCTCTCCGCTTGGTAGCACTGCGCGATGTTGTTTTCCAGCAATTCGATATCCAGTAGCTGATCGAAGATCTTCTTGGTCTCATCATTTAGCGGGACTAACAACTCCTGCGATTGAACAGCGGCGGGGAACAGGATAAAAATCGAAAGCAATACGTATGAGTAAATGATCGCTTTGGAATTCATCGACATGCTCCCCCTTTCCTTATTTTTTTGCTCGAATCGTCAAAATGATCAATGAGACGAGATGGAGCGTTATATCAATTAGAGAACAATTTATGTCGCTCTGCTGTACTAATTATGAAATCCCATCTCGTCCTGGCCATCCCTGTACGATCTACCCGAATGCCGGAGTCTTGTAACAATTGTTTAAGCATACTATCCACCTCTCACCGTGTTGTGGAAGCTCCGGCTGTCCCGGTGAGGCGCGAGAACCGACCAGGGGCATTAAGCCCCGAGGGCATCAAACGGTTTGGATAACCCGCATTCCGTCTCTGCAATCTGTTCCTTCGCTGCAACAAGTACCCCGCCTGCTGCAAGGAAATTCGTCCTGTCCCCCTTTTGAACGAAGTGCTCAAAATACTTGGTGTAAACGTGATCCCGACCAAACATGGCGGTGAGACATTCAAAGGCCCTCAGTCTCCAATGCTGAAATGCGACCGGGTCAAAATCGGAGTCCACCACCCCCCAACCTGCTTTTATCAATTCATCTATCCGGCGTTCAACTGTCATGGCTACCCCCTGGTGAATATGCGGGGGAGCGTCCCTCTGCTCCCCCCCTCAAGACCCCCCTTGATACCTCCGGAGACGCCGTCATTAACGACAAATGAAATTGGTTTTTTGATTGCTGAGTGAATACTCTTAAATCTGACAAGGAAGAATAGCATTTTCCGTACCAACTTCGCCTTTTGCTGGAATAGATATGTAACTACAGCTAGTTGAGGGATAGGAGGGCTTGGAGACGAAGTAGTCGTGAGCACGGGGCGGATTGACCGATAATTCGACACTGGATTGGCATTAGTCGTTTTATCAATGGGTTATGAAAGACAGAGGTGTTTGAAAGTCAGTCACTCGAACTCACGTTGGTCCGATTCTCGCGCACTGAGCAACCCGAACCGCTTCATGTAACGATAAAAAGAATCCCTGGATATCCCAAGCATGCGGGCCGCGCGCCTTCGATTATCATTACAGCGCCGCAGCGCTTCTAAACAAAGCGATTCGATCAATTCGTCGGCAACGTCATGAAGAGTCTTACCATCGGAGGGAAAAACAGGCTCGTGGAACCACTTCTGCTGATCCTGTTTTATGGAAGGCAGTATCAGATGGAGACTTCGCCCTTCGGATAGCATCAAAGACCGTTCGAGGACGTTTCTGAGTTCCCTTATATTTCCGGGCCAATCATATTTGACAAGAGCTGTTTCAAATTCAGGACCCATGGACGGCGCGTAGGTGATCTGTAGTTCACTTGCCAGCTCGGCCAACAGTTCGTGCGCCAGGACCGGAATGTCTTCAATCCTGTCTCGCAGTGGAGGGACCGTTATGGACACAACGTTAATTCGATAAAACAGGTCCTGCCTGAAACGACCCGTTTCAACCTCTTTTTGCAGATCTTTGTTGGTGGCAAAAATAAGCCTGGCATTGACCGAGATCTCTTTTTCACCGCCCACCCGCGTGAATTTCCTGGTGTCCAGAAATGTGAGCAGCTTGGCCTGCAATGCCGGAGGCAGGTCTCCGATCTCATTCAAGAGCAATGTTCCGCCTTCGGCCAATTCTAAGAGTCCGCGCTTTCGAGCATGCGCGCCGGTAAAAGAGCCTCGCTCATGGCCAAAGAGTTCCGACTCTGCCAATGCCGTAGGCAGCGCGGCGCAGTTGATTGAAAAATAGGGCCCACCCGAACGTTCCGAATGATCATGGATATACCGAGCAAGATGATCTTTGCCGCTGCCGCTTTCTCCCTGCAACAGTACGACGGACTCCCGTTTTGCCGCGTGAAGCGCTAATTTAAGCGTTTTTCGCATAACACTTGAGAGCGGTGCTTCAGCTTCATGGCGCGGCCAAAGCTGCCTGGCGCGTCGTTCGGTTATGTCACGCGCTATCCCGCACAGACCGATCACATTGCCCGAGTCATCCCTAAGGGGGACCCTTACTTCCTGGAACCGCCGGGTCACCCCATTGATCGTCTTCGTTGATTCCTCTTCTATGGTCTGACCGTCGAACACGCGTGTGTCCACGTCCTTCTCGTACGCCGCCCCTTCCCGGCCAAACAAATCTTTATAGTTCATTCCGACTATGTCCGCGGGATTCCTGTCAAAAAGCTTTGCAAAAGAAGGGCTCACATGAGTGTAAGCCGAAGACCTATCTTTAATGAAGATCAAGTCATTCGCGCTCTCGAAAATCGTCCGGAACCGATGCTCACTTGTGCGCAACGCCCTTTCAGTCTGCCTGAGCGCGGTAATGTCCTCCCAGACAGCAATCAGCCTCCATTTTCCGAAGGACTCCAGCACGTTCATTCGTACGTGAGCATCGAAGGTTGCTCCGTCCTTCCTGCACCCTATGAGATCTCCGCTCCAGTGGCCGTTTGCTGTTGACTCAGCCAAGCCTTTAGGCAGGGTCGTGGCGATCTCCTCGCCGAGACACTCCTCCAATTCCAGTGCGCTCTTACCTAACAGCTCGTTTCGAGCATAGCCGAACATGGCATCGAACGCGGCATTGGTGAACAAAATCCCGCCTTTATCATCACAGACGCATACACCCTCTGCCATACTGCTCAAGACTCGCGTCTGGGTGCTAAGCATCTCCTCTTCCGCCTGTTTGAGTTCCGTGATGTCAGAAACCGCTATCCGGCATATTTCACCTTCCGCCTCTAGCGAGATGCCTTCGATCCTTACATCGACAGGACCCGAACCATGCTTTTGGAGTCTGAGTTCACAGTTTTGCTTGACCGGTTGCTGAAACACCCTTCGCAAAAAGTTAAAAAACACAGCGTAATCGTCTCTGAGAACGAGTGTCAAAAAAGGCAATCGAATCAGAGAGCGCTTTTTGCGATTGACGAGGAGCGTTCCGCTCAGGTTCACTTCCAGGATCTTGCCTTCTTTATCGAGAGTGAAGTACCCCACAGGGGCAAAATCGTAAAGGTCCACATACCTGTCTTTCGACTCCTGCAGTTCCAGTTGGGCGCGGCGTAGCTCTTCATTTTGCGATTCAAGCTCTGCCTGGTGGACACGCAACTCATGGACCAGATGCTGGATGTCGTCGATGGACACCTTTGTCACATCCTCAATCCATGAGGGGCGCGGTAACGACGCTTCCGCCTTTTCCCGCAGGTCTTTGAATTTGTTGTCT
>DATJPW010000233.1:0-6467 GCA_035506215.1 Desulfomonilaceae bacterium | reverse complement strand
ACCTATTTTTGTTGTCAACCCTTCCCTTGGAAATGAAGTTATTCTTAAAGCATTCCTGGTTGTAATTCTGGGTGGCATGGGTAGTGTCCCCGGTGCAATGCTTGGGGGCCTCGTGCTGGGTTTCATTGAGAGCTTTGGGTGTCTGTTCTTCACGGTGCCGACCGTAATGGCCCTCACGTTCATCCTTATCATTGTCATCCTAATAGTGAGACCTCAGGGGCTTCTCGGCCATGACTAGGCAAAGTCTGCAACAATATGGGCTCGTTGCCGCAATCTCGCTCCTGCTTGCCGGCGTGCCGCTCATTACCAGGGAGCCTTATGTCTTCCACATCCTGTGCCTTATCGGCATAAACGTCATATTCGCCTGCAGCCTGAACGCGATCCTCAACATCGGTGAGCTGAACCTGGCACAGGCCGCTTTCATGGGAATCGGCGCATATGCCTCCACACTCTTGGTGACGCGACTCGGTGTCAGTTTCTGGATCGCCCTTCCTGCAGCGGCGTTAATAACCGCAGTCTTTTCGCTGCCGATCGGCTTTCTCACACTTAGATTCAAGGGAGCTTACTTCCTTCTTTTTACCTTTCTTTTCGCCGAACTGGTGAGGATCTTGCTAAGCAATTTCTGGATCGGTCTCTTCGGAGGCATTCCAGGTCTCACAAATATTCCCACGCCCCGGATACAGCTTGGTAGTCTGTTCCTTGTGACGTTCGATTCCAAGGCCCCGTTCTATTATCTGGTCCTCGCCCTCACATTGTTGACCATACTGGTCCTCTGGAGGATCGACGGCTCCCGGATAGGTATGGTTTTCAAGGCTATCAGTCAATCGGAGAGCCTGGCAGAGTCCGTGGGTATCAGCACCATGAAATTCAAGATACTGGGCTGCGCGACCGGCTGTTTTTTCGCGGGCATGGCCGGAAGTATTTACGCCCATTTTGTAGGCATTATCACCCCCTCAGATTTCGGTATACACTCCGCTCTCGCTCCTATCGCTTACGTTGTGGTCGGGGGCATGGGAAGCGTCTTCGGTCCTGTGATAGGGACCGTTTTTATGATGGTCCTCTCGCATTTTTTCCTCCGCCAGTTTGGTTTTTACGAACTGCTCATTTACGGAGTCATCATCGTTTTGATCATACGTTTCATGCCCGAAGGTTTGATAAGCGTTCCCCGCGTGCTCTCTTCCTGGTTCGCATCCAGGAGGCGGCGGGCCGAGAGGGTAAAGGGATATGATGCTACTGGAAAGTAGGGGTTTAACCAAACGCTTCGGGGGCATTCTTGCCGTAAACGAGCTTGATTTCCATCTGGAGGAAGGTGAAATTCTCGGTCTGATCGGCCCCAATGGGGCCGGAAAGACGACTGTATTCAACATGATCACCGGTACCCTTCGGCCCACACACGGAGACATGTTTTTCAGGGGCACGCGAATAAACGGCTTCAAGCCCAGCAAGATTGCCCAATTGGGGGCTGTCCGGACCTTTCAGCTGACCAACCTTTTCTCGGACATGACAGTGACTGATAATATCATCCTTGGCACGCACCACAAATCTGGAATAGGGTTGTGGGGGGCTCTGCTGTGGACGAAGCATGTCAGGAAAAGGCAGATGGATGCGGTGTCGGAAGCGTCTAAGATCCTCGAATTTATGGACCTGACCACTCAAAAAGACATGCTCGCGAAGAACCTTCCTCATGGCCAGCAGAGATGCCTTGAAGTCTCAATCGCCTTAGCCGCCGAACCGTCATTGCTTCTTCTCGACGAACCCCTTCAAGGCATGAATCAGGAAGAGGTCAGTGACATGCTGGCCAGAATCAGCCGAATCCGTTCAGAGGGAAAGACCATTTTGCTGGTCGAACACAATATGAAAGCGGTGACTAGTATCTGCGACAGGATTGTAGTTCTCAACTTCGGAGAGAAGATAGCCGAAGGCCGACCACAAGATGTGATGCAGAATCCCGAGGTGATTGAAGCCTACCTAGGTGTGGAAACATGATTCTGAGCGCGAGAGGGATCGACGTGTACTACGGCAAGGTGGCCGCGGTACGAGACGTCTCCTTTGACATCGAAGAAGGGAAGATCGTCACCCTCATCGGTGCAAACGGGGCCGGAAAGACCACCATCCTCAAAACCATCTCGGGCCTCGAACGAGCTGTTTCCGGGGAAATAGTCTTTAAAGGGACAAGAATTGAAAGGTTGCTGACCCAGGACATCGTCCGGCTGGGCATAGGCCACGTTCCCGAAGGGAGAAGGCTCTTCCCGGGAATGACCGTGATGGAGAACCTGGGCATGGGAGCCTACTTGCGCACCCAGGCTCAAGAAATAGGCAGGGACCTGGATAGGGTTTTTCACTATTTCCCCGTCCTCAAAAATCGGCGAAACCAGCGGGCAGGGAGCCTCAGCGGGGGCGAGCAACAAATGCTCGCCATAGGACGCGCCTTGATGTCCAGTCCGAAGCTGCTGCTGCTCGATGAACCATCGATAGGTCTGTCGCCGCTAATGAATCAGACGATAGCCACCATCATCAGCACCATCAATCAGGAAGGAGTCTCTATACTTCTTGTAGAGCAGAATGCTAAGCTTGCACTCAAAATCGCTCATAACGGATATGTGCTGGAGACAGGCGGGATAGTGCTTCAAGGTGAAGCCAAAGAACTACTCCAGGATGAGGCCGTCAAGAAAGCTTACCTCGGAGTATAGGAACCATACTGCGTAACCGACCTCGGGACACCTCCCGAGAACGTTCCACGACTATCTCTGACAATGAACTGGCCGGGAATCCGGTGACGCTCCGAAGATCTCGTTGCGGCTGGAATCGTTCAACTACTTGTCCAGGAGGTAAGCTCTTGATCTTCAAGCGAAGTCTCAGTGCAATCATGTTGATTTCTCTTTTCTTGTTCTGCGGTGCAGGAGAATGCCCCCTGTATGCACAAGAGGTCATAAGGATCGGCGCTGTTCAGCCGATAACGGGACCGTTGGCTGGGCCGGGACAATCGGTGAATGCGGGCCTAGCGCATTCTCTGAATTTGGCTAATGAAGAAGGAGGAATTAACGGCAAAAAGATCGAATACATCATGCAAGACGGCCAGTACAATTTGGAGGTAGCCAAGAAGGCTTTCGAGAAAATAATGGACCTGCACAAGCCGCCGATAATGTTTGGCGAAAGCACGGCGCTCGGATTGGCAATGGCCACGGAGATTAGAGATCGTTACAAGGTACTCTATACCTCGACCTCCTTCTCCGGGAAGCTGGCCTATACGTCCTGGAATCAATACGTGTTCGTTTGTGGCCCCACATATGCCGATCAAGTGGCCATTCTCTTGAAATACATTGCAAGACAAAATCGCAAAGCGAAGGTCGCGTTTCTCTGCAGTAACACGGAAATGGGGAAAGACCCAATCGATTTCGGAAAGCTAATGTGCACCAAACTGGGACTGGATACGGTGGCTGCCGAATTTGTGAGTATTAAAGGCGATAACATAGGCAAAGAGATACAGGCGATCAAAGACAAGGACCCCGATTATGTCATTCTTCACGGGTTTGTCGGCGGCCCTGTGCCCAAGATCATCAAGGAATGCAGACAGATAGGAATAAGGAGTAATTTTGCGGGGACTCTTTGGGAGACTAACAAAGAAGTACTGGAAGCTTTAGGTCCGTTAGCGGAAGGATACCTGGGGGTCAGCCCTTATTCCTTTTGGTGGATGACGGACGTGCCGGGGATTCAGAAAATCCACGCGTACAACGAAAAACATCACCCAGGCGTGAGCTATCCCAACACGAATTCTTACATTCATGGCTTCGTCACCGGAATGGTCTTTGCGGAGATTCTCCGGAAGGCTGACAGGGCCGGAAAACTCAACGGTGACGGACTGGTCAGCGCGTTGCAATCATTACACGGCTTTGAAACAGCCGGATTGTCCGGACCTTTGACATTCAAGAATAATCGATTTCCCACGGCTCGGGTTTGGAGGGCGAACACCGAGAAAAACGTCTTTGAGCCTGTGTCCGAATGGACCGATCCTTACTAACGCCGGCATCTCGTTCCCTCGTGCCGAAGCTTGGGAGTGGGAAAGGTATGTTTTTTGGCAGAGGTCTGGGGATCTTTCTTGCCGATTGTCATTGCGGTGCCACTGACCTGAGAACCAGGTCAGTACTGATCTTGAATGAAGTTATCTTCACCGTTTGAGAGCGAACTCGTATGACAAGAACCGGAAAAAGAGTTCTCCAGTATCAGCGGCCTTTCCAGGTAGGCTTTCTCTTTTCGAGGAATGCTTTAATCCCTTCCTGTGCATCCTCGGCCATAAGATTGAGGGTGATGACGTTATTAGCGTATTCGTATGCGCGGGGCTCATCCAGCTCAATTTGGCTGTAAAAGGCCTTTTTACCTAGCTGCAGCACCAGCGGACTGGCTTCTGCCACAGACATTGCCAGTTCCATCGAGGCATCTTCCAGTTCCGTTTCCGGAACGACTTTGTTGACCAGGCCTCCCCTTAGCGCCTCTTCCGCGGATATTAGCCGTCCAGTCAAGAGCATCTCCATAGCAAGCTTCCGGCCGACCGCGCGTGCAAGCGCTATCATCGGCGTCGTGCAAAACAAACCGATCTTCACTCCAGGTGTGCCGAAGCGCGCGGTTTCATCCGCTACGGCCAAATCACAAGTACCTACGAGCTGGCAGCCGGCCGCAGTGGCCACTCCGTGCACTTGCGCAATCACAGTCTGGGGCACCTGGTGAATCAGCGTCATCATCCGCGTACATTGCTCGAAAATGAACTTGTACTCGTCGAGCCGACCACCCACCATTTCCTTTAAATCATGGCCTGAGGAGAAATGCTTGCCGCTGGTGCGGATGATAATAACCTTCATAGAGTTATTTGATGCAAAGCCGCTCAGGCCGCGGATAATCTCCTGAATCATATTCTTGGACAGCGCGTTAAATGTCTTTGGAGAATTCAATGTCAGCAAGCCGATCTCGCCCCGGGTCTCGACCAATATGTCTTTATATTCCATGGCAATTCCTTTCCTTAATTTTGCGCAAGCGCGGTCGGCCTACTCCCCTTTGCCGGAGCAGGGGCGAATTCGGAAGATGATGAAACAGCAGTGTGTGGCCGACCTGCAGGCATATTATCTCAAAACAGGCAAAAAGACATCAATGTCGGCATGAACGGGTCAATGAGCTGGGGTCGTCTCAAAGCAGCGCGGCACAATGTGACTAAAAGGGGAGCAACTGCACAAAACAGAACGCATTGACAAGAGGCAAGGATTGAGGCAGGCTAATGTTCTGTATTGACTAATTGTTTTGCCACAGGGACTGTGATGCCGAGAAAGTCTTCACCCCAGTTTGTACTGCTCATCGTGTGTTTCGCGGTTACGATACAAATCTTTCCTCACCGTTGCATAGCACAGGGGCATAACAGGGTGGCCCCTGTTCCAGCGGCCGCATCAGTCAAAGTCCACATGGAACGAGGAAAGAGCGAGTTGGAGCGAAAGCACTATGCTGTGGCTGTGCGCTGGTTTTCCACCGTTCTGAGAAGAGATCCGGCAAACGCGGAAGCCTATAGGTTGCGAGGAACGGCTCAAGACAAGCTCGGGCTTCCTCAAAAGGCTGTCCAGGATTTCAACCGGTACATCGAATTGAAGCCCAATGATCCGGCCGGCTATGTCGGACGAGGCGATGCCAGGAACTTCAACCAGGAGCACGAAACCGCGTTGCACGATTACAACATGGCCGTGAAGCTCGCTCCATCGTCCCCGGCCGGTTATCTTGGTCGCGGCCTGGCTTATGTGGGTTTACAGAAGTACAATGAAGCCATGAAAGAATACCAATGGGCGCTGAAACTGGACCCCAACAATACGGAAGCGCTCGGCAACATGGGAGTGGCCTGCATGCTTGCAGGCAGGAATATGGAGGCCATGTCTTATTTCGAAAAGGCGCTCGATGTGGAACGAGATCCTCACTGGAGGGCCCAAATCGAGAAGTGGACAAGGGAACTGCTCCAACAGGCTGATGCAGGCCGACCTTCCCGAGGTCCCACGCGCGAGCCGCCAAAACCGAGTTCTCGCCCCCCGTGGTAGATATTGGCGGACGCTGCCTTGACCCTCATTTCGTCGGAAGCCTGTGTAAGGGCGACTGGCCGGTCGTCCATACTGGGGCTCGTTTTTTAATTGAGTGGAATGAACCGTTTCCGCCGGGGCACAATTTTGAATCTGGCCCCACTACCAATTACTTGACTCCCTAACATTACCTGCTGTAACTATTTATTCACCGTTTTTAGGTTGTGCGATTTTTTCTCAACACGGCACTCTTGCTTAAGGAAGTGGAGTCTGCCGTTTTGGGCTTTCGAATTTAGGAGGGGACATGGAGTCATCGTTTGGACGCTCAAGATTGCTTATCTACGCGCTGCCGTTTATCCTAATCACAACTATGAGTACCGCCGTGGAGGCGCAGAGCGTGTTCGGAATGGGCTTCCCGGGAGCGTC
>DATJPW010000232.1:0-5763 GCA_035506215.1 Desulfomonilaceae bacterium | reverse complement strand
TGCAACCACCGGCGCTCCACGCCTCTCCGGACCAAAACTCGGAAAGGCCGTTGCGTACTTCCCTAAACCGATAGCTGCCTGTGCTACTAGTTCCGCGCAGGTCACCGCGCCCTGACCTCCCCTACCATGAAACCTCATCTCGATCATGTTCCCTCCTTGAGAACCGGATCATTTGAATCTGAGAGCGTTACTCCACTTCAAAGGTGGTCTCAGCCTCGTCGGCTCGTTCCTCATTGAGATCTTGGTGAAAGGGGGACTACGGTATAGCAACTTCCGCCAGCAATAATTGGCTGAGCCGACAGCCCTCCAGGAAATTCACATTCAGGCAAACTCAGTCCCTCTGTATGGATCCTAGGGGTGGTATCTACCATCTGGTGCTTTTCCACGAGGGCTGTCCACTTTTACAGTTGTGGGTTGCAAGCACAATCTGTGCCGAATTCGCCACATGCGGATAAAATCGACAATTCTCTGTGAATTTGAGAGGTTGTGCTCTAGGTTAGTGATCAGATGGATTGAAGTGGAGAAGGTCAGTTTGGTTGAAAATCAACCATCTGTGCGTCAAAAGAGGAAATCAATCGGGTTATTAACATATTGTATGGTTGAAATACAACCAGTGCACAGATGAAGCTCACACTCATAAATTCAGAGACCCTTTATTTTCTCCGTATTCCCAATGTTCTCATGTGGTGCTTAAGCGACTCACGCGACATGCGAAGCATCGGTGCAGCTCTAGTCATGCGGCCTTTGGACTGACTAAGCGCATCCATGATAAGCCTTCGTTTTGTTTCTTGCACCACTTCGTGGAATGATGATCCGGCTATCGGAAAGTTAGATGAAATCGCCGAAGCGTCAAAGTCCAGGTTCTGCAATGCAACATGGTGGGTTCTGATGGTTCCCCCTTTCGAGAGAATCAAGGCTCTTTCCAGAACGTTGCGAAGCTCCCTAACGTTTCCCGGCCAAGCGTAGTTGACCAGTTTGTCCATAGCAGCTGTATCAACCCACCCGTGTTGATGAAACGGCATCTGAGCTCCTAGAGCATCAACGATTTCTTTCACCATTATTGGAATATCTTCTTTCCTGTTCCTGAGTGGAGGCACATCAATGGCAAATACGTTCAAACGATAGAACAAATCCTTACGAAACCTGCCTTGGGAAACTTCGCTTTGAAGATCCTTGTTCGTAGCAGCCATCAGCCGCGCGTCCACCGTTATACTTTTTTCGCCGCCAAGCCGTGTAAATGACCGCGTGTCTAGGAAGCTCAGCAGCTTGACCTGGAGTGCCGGGGCCAACTCACCTATCTCATTCAGCAGGATCGTCCCCCCTTCAGCCAGTTCCAAGAGCCCCCGTTTTCGCCCTGCTGATCCTGTAAACGCGCCTTTTTCATGGCCAAAAAGCTCCGATTCCGCCAGATCTGGAGGAATTGCGCCGCAATTGACTGCGTAGAACGGACTGGCCGAGCGCCTTGAATTATCATGGATGTAACGGGCAAGGTGATCCTTCCCTGCTCCGCTTTCGCCGGTAAGCAATACTATGCTGTCAGTTGCCGCTGCGAGCGTTGATTGAGCCAATGTGAAAAGCATGGCCTCGGAGACGTATGGTTCCTTTCTAGTAATGGAACTATCTCGAATTTCTGCTCGCTCCGTAATATTTCTGGAAATCCCGCAAAGGCCAACCACTTCGCCTCGCTGGTTGCGCATGGGTGCCCGGATGTCCAGAAATGTCATCGGACTCCCTTTAATCGTCCGAGTGTGTTCTTTTTCCACGGTCGCACCCCTGAGTACACGGGCCTCCAAATCTCTCGTGTGATATCCCGCATCAGGCGGGAAGAGTTCGGCATCGGTCTTTCCCAAAACGCTCTCGATCGGGTGCCCCAGAAGCTCTGCAAAAGCTGGGTTAATAAACAGATACTTTAGTGATTGGTCTTTGATAAAGATACAGTCCGTAGCTGTTTCGACAACGGCTCGCAAGCGTTCTTCGCTGGTGCGCAAGGATTGTTCGGCCCGGATTCGGGCCGCTATCTCCTCTCGAAGACGTGTGTTTACTGCCGAAAGCTCGGCTGTCCGTTGCTCCACCCTCTGCTCAAGATACTCACGAGCCTCCTTTAACTCTGACTCCATTCTTTTTCGGTCAGTAACATCTCTGGATATTCCCAGCATTCCTATTGGACGACCATCTTGGTCCCTTAGAAAGGTCGTGGTGACCTCTTTCCAGCGCGTCGAGCCATCTTTACAATAGGCCTCCATCTCCTCAGTTCGAGATACGAACTTTTGTCTAGGGCCAGAGGTTTCTTTTTCCAACTCTTCCATGTATGCGTTCGCAACACGCTCTTTTGAAGCCGCAGTGAGCCTGTCCAGGCAGCTAGTTCCCAGGAGTTCCTCCACAGTGTAACCAAGAGCCTCGCTGACTGAAGGGCTTACATAGGTATATTTAAAGTCCAAATCCACAGTCCAGATGATATCTCGTGCCGTCTCAGCCAACGTTCGGTAGCGTCTTTCGCTTTCTTCAAGAGCAGCTTCGGCCTGCTTCTGGTGAGTAATATCTTCACAAGTGATTAAGTTTTCGCCTGTACGTAAGCTTACAGGCTTGAAACTGATGATTTTTCGATTCCCGTCTTTGCATGTCACTGTTAGGACGATTGATCGTCGTTCGCCTCTGGCAAGCGCTTTCAAGGCATCTTTCCAGGCCGAAATCACCTCTCGCCTGTGCGCATCATCAGGGTACGCCTTTCTGAGCCAAATTCTTCCGTTGGGAAGATCCTTCAGGTCGTAACCGAAAATCTCTGAAAACTTGGGATTCACGTATTGATAAGTATCATCCTTTCCTATCATCACCATTCCGAACGGAGCGTTGTCCACAAGGGTCTGGAATCTTTCTCTTTCGTTTTCCCGCTCTTGTTCAAGCTTCTTGCGGTAAGTGATGTCGCGGATAACAGCCAGGAGACGTGGTTTGTCATTAAGGATTGCCTGCCTGAGTCCAACCTCGATCCAAAACAATCGGCCATCTTTGTGCCTCGCATGCCACTCGAATAGCTGAGGTTCGCCGTCCGCTGCCTGCCGCATCCAATGCAAAGCGCGATCTTGACAATACTCCTGTTCACTGGAACTGAGCTCTTCCATTTTCATGCGGCAAGCCTCTTCCCGCGTATAGCCGTACATTTCCGACATCTTGCGATTGACATCTAGTAATGCGCCGCTCTCTATATCGTGAACAAGAATAGCGTCATTTACGGAGTCGAAGATTGCCCGGTAGTTGGCTTCGGACATTCGGAGGGCTTCTTCTGCCCTCTTGCGCTCGGATACGTCTCTGATCCATGCTTGCACGCAGGGTTTGTTTTGTATCATTACGAGCCGCGCGGTCGTCTCGATATCAAGGTTTGAGCCGTCTTTCCGCACACGTTTGAATTCGTATCGAGTTGGAACTGTTTCGCCTCGCATCCTGGCCGCGATCTGCTGGCTTACAAATTCCCAATCGTCAGGGTGAACCGTTAAGCGGAGATCCATCCCTTCCAGCTCTTCCTTTCGGTAACCCAGCATTTCGCACAGGCGCGAATTTGCGAACATTATTTTCGTAAAGTCATGGATCAGAACTCCGTCGAAGCTCTCTTCCACAAGGGCTCGATAGCGCTCTTCGCTTTTCTCAAGAGCTTCCTGCGCCTGGATTTGCTGTGATATGTCGGTGACGGATACCACCACGGTGGCTTTTTCAGGATCGGAGGTGTTGAGTAGGCTAACCCGCAAGTGGGCATCGAAAAGGGACCCGTCTTTCCTCTTGTGTTTTGCCACCATTTCCGTGACTTTTCCTGGTTCCAGGTCTTTGTACAGTACGCGACTGCCACACTCGAATTCAGCTTTGGACTCATAAAGGAGCTCCGTGCTCCTGTCCAAATAATCGTAGTTCGATTCAAATCCGTACATCTTCATAAAAGCCGCGTTGCACCATTTGATTTTCCGGTCCTGCGCCAGGCATATACCGACAGGCAGCGTATCCACGACAGACTGGAAGGACTTTTCATCAAAGAATTCCTCGGGTTCTTTGGTCCCGTTCCCATTATCGTGGGTTGGCATTTTGGCCTCCGTACGACATTCAATAAGTGACGCTCAATCAAAGGTTGAGCAAGATTTGGACCAGAAAGAGAGCACAAGCGTCCGTGTCATAGGGGATTGACATAATGCCAAATCACAAACCAATGGACAAGGGTTCTATCGATCCAGGCACTTGCAAGGAATATGTCCCATAGGAGACATCCTATAGCCTCGTGGAAGGATCGTAATCCCGGCACGCGGTAAACGTAAACGTACGTCTCAAAGCGCCAACTCCTCCCAATATGGCATCCAAACGTATACGTGCCCTTCTTGAGCTCGAATAGGCTGCTATTCAGTGGACCTGTTATGGTATGCGATAAGAATGTGGCACCTAAATCCGCGGGGGCAAGCAAGAACTCGTTTCGATACCACTAAAACTGCTCCATGTTCCGGCTTAGGTCGGTTTTTCTTGTGTCAATTTTGTGTCAATCAGTTATGCATCGTTATGAATTGTGATGCTGTTTGGAACGGTCGGCCATGGTTAACTTATTGATTTTACGGTGGTGCTTTTCTCTTGGTTATGAATGGGGTTCAGGTGGTTGCTGGTCCAGTTTTAGGGGATCGTGTCAAGAGCTACTGCTACCGCTGATCGGTCCGGAATGGTTCGACATTGAGGTTCCTGCACAACTCTTCCAACGGTCCATAATCAAGGGCATCCACAAAGCGTTCCAGCTTACGTGCTCGCTCCAGCGCATCGTGGCCCTGCGGGATGGACAAGAGCACCTGTTTCACTTTTTCCACGAGCGAAAGTGGGGTATCCTTGAGCGCTGCGACAGGCCAGTCGGGGTAGAGGGGTGTGCTACACAGCTCAGAAAAATTGGGATGCTCCACAGGATGTATGACTCGGAAATCCGCTATATTGATTTTGCCCTGTCGCTGCATGGTTTCCAGGATGTTAGTCCTCACGGTTCCTGCATCGACTTTGCCATCGCGAACAGCGTACACCACCTCGTCCTGAGACTCTTTCTCCGTTTCTATAAGCTGCCTAAAGTCTTTCTCGGGAATTATGCCGTTCTGGACGAACACCCCTTTCTGGAAAAGCCATCCCCCTACGGATGACAGTTTAGGTACCATTACAACTCTGTCGCGCAGGTCTTTGAGTTCGGCTATCCCCTTGTCTTTTCGGGTAAAGATTACTCCGCCAAACATGGAGCCTGACCCTTGATATCGTGCGGTAACGATGGCGTGAGCACCCCTCCGAACTTTTGCTCTTACGTAGAACCACGGGTTCGTGAAAATAAAGCCGGACTTCTCGCCAACATAGAAATTCCTGAATTCAGAAAAGTTGAGCGGAACCAAGACGAATCGCTCACCGACTTTCTCACTCAGATATTCATTCAGGCTGGACCATTCCTTCACCGCTTCATCTACGCCTCTTTGTGCCAATATGCCAAGCTTGACCTCAGCCCAAGAATAAGAAACTGAAAGGACAAACATAATGACGACAAGAACCAGAGTTCTACCAATATGTATGCGCATTACTCCCTACCTCTCGGTTGCCTTAGCTTTTAGTCATGCGGGCCTTCTCTGCGGAGAAACTGGCTTCACACTAAGACCGAACAGGCTGCTGCTTTATGCTCAACGTTTCTTGCAGGTACCATGCCAGGATGATCAGCGCAAGGTTTTTGGGTAAAATAGTTGCTAAGCTCGGCTGATTATAAATTCGAGGGTGATGCAATCC
>DATJPW010000231.1:0-78881 GCA_035506215.1 Desulfomonilaceae bacterium | reverse complement strand
CTCTCGCCCAGAGAGGCCACCGCCAAGTCCATGGACGAAATTACCAGCGCCCTTATCGGGATCGGGTTGGTCCTGTCCGCGGTGTTCGGTCCCATGGCGTTCTTTACCGGCTCTACCGGGGTGATCTATCGTCAGTTTTCCGTGACCATCGTCGCCTCGATGCTCCTTTCGGTGGTTGTGGCCTTGGTCCTGACGCCGGTTCTCTGCGCATCGCTCCTCAAGCCGGTAGCGAAAGGGCACGAACCGTCGGAAGAGGCCATCTTTTTCCTGCGCCCATTCTTCAGATGGTTTAATCGTTCCTTTTACCGAGGTAGAGACCTTTACTTAAGACTGGTTGACAATTCTTTTTCTGGAAAATTGCGTTATCTGGCTGTGTTTATAGTGATCACGGCGGCCATGGGATTCCTATTTCAGCGCATGCCAACTGCTTATCTACCTGATGAAGACCAGGGGGTACTCTATGCTCAGGTAATCCTTCCGGCGAATTCGACTCTTGAGCAGACCCAGGAGGTCCTGGACAAGGTCAAGGACCATTTTATGGTTGCGCAAAAAGATGCGGTGGAATCGATACTGACGGTTCAGGGTCGGAGCTTTAGCATTCAGGGACAGAACGTTGGTTTGGCATTTGTCAAGCTCAAGGACTGGAAGCTTCGCGACCGGCCGGATTTGAAGGCCGAGGCAGTGGTCGGAAAGGCGATGAGAGCTTTTTCAAAAATCCGCAGCGCCATGGTGTTCGTTTTTCCGCCGCCGGCTGTCAGCGAAATGGGCCGCTCCAAGGGTTTCGATTTCCAGTTGCAGGATCTCGGCGGCGTGGGGCACGCTGCCCTGATGGAGGCTCGCAACCAACTCTTGGGAATGGCTATGAAGGACCCTAGACTGATCAGGGTTCGGCCCAACGGGCTCGAAGACGTGCCCCAATACAGGGTCGATGTGGATTGGGAAAAAGCAGGCGCACTGGGACTTCCAATTACAGCCATTCACAACACCATATCCACGGCCTTCGGCAGCGATTATGTCAACAACTTTATTCAAGGGGGACGAGTGAAGCGGGTGTATGTCGAGGCGGATGCTCCTTACCGAATGTTGCCCAAAGACCTGGAAAAACTCTACGTGCGCAACACGTCGAGTAAGATGGTTCCTTTTTCTTCTTTTGCATCCGGACACTGGTCTTACGGCGCTCCGCAGTTGGAGCGGTACAACGCCTTTCCATCCATAAACCTGTGGGGTGAGCCCGCGCCAGGAAGGAGTTCCGGTGAGGCGATGCGTGCAATGGAAGAGATGGCCCGGAAATTGCCCCGGGAGATCGGCTTCGATTGGACGGGCATGTCTTTCCAGGAGCGATTGGCCGGGACTCAAGCTGGCCCGCTGTACGCATTTTCCGTACTGGTGATCTTTCTGGTGCTGGCGGCTCTTTACGAGAGTTGGACCCTGCCTATCTCGATCATGCTCGCGTTTCCCCTTGGCGTCATCGGCGGGGTGCTTGCCTCGTCCTTTCGAGGACTGCCCAATGATGTCTATTTCCAGCTCGGGTTTCTCACTACGTTGGGGCTGACTACCAAGAATGCTATCCTAATCGTCGTGTTCGCTAAAGCCAAACTAGAAGAGGGTATGGGGTTGATCGAGGCCACTTTGGAAGGCGCGAAATTGCGATTTCGCCCGATCGTTATGACATCCCTGGCCTTCGGCTGCGGCGTCCTCCCTCTGGCTCTGGCCACCGGTGCAGGTGCCGGAGCGCAAAAGGCCATTGGTACCTGTGTTCTGGGCGGTATGATCACGGCCACATCCCTGGCGATCTTCTTTATTCCTCTGTTTTATGTAGTGATTTGTCGGATATTTCAGAAAAAAGACGCGTCCGGACTGAAGCAACAGAGCCGCTGACGCGTACCCTTCAACGTAGCACAGATGTAAACCGACAACTATTTCTTCCAGTTACGGAAGCCGCTGCGTTACCAGGCGAGTGCATGCAAGACCCGGCGACGATCTTCTGCGGCCATTTTCTCGCTGTGTCAATGCAACCAAGCCGAAATATCAATTCAGCCCCGCCAGTATAATCGATTATGCGTTTGAAAGAGATGTCGCTGCCCACCCAAAATGCCCTTATCAGGAGGTGATTCAGAAAACGCATAATTCCGGACGGGTAGGGATAGACGAGTGGTAAAAGCAACTTGACAAACCTCAGCGAAATATCATTTGTGTATCAGGTTTGTAGTCGGATCACATTGCTCAGTATTGGATTATAGAAAATTAGGGGTGGTCATGAAGTATTCACTCACTCCTCCCAGGTTGGTCACATGGTGGATATCATTCGTGTGTCTCGCGATTGGGGTGTTGACGGCCTTTCAGGTCGTCCTGATACCTGTTCTCATGGGTTACATATTCTGGATCGTAGTGGCTGGGCTGGCATTAATGTTGCTGGCCACTAGACTGCGAGGACTATAGGTTAATCTATTACAGGTGGAATTAAAGGCGGACCGGGGACGATCAGCGGCGTCTATCTTTCCGTTCGCTCCCTGACGATACTTGGGGTTGGGCAGACAGTAAGCGTAATCCATCTATGCTTTAGCCCAGATGAGTAGATCGGAAACGCTTATGCGGCACCGGCGCGAGAATTAGCCGCCCAGACAGAATCGTCGGTGTCCGGAACTTGGGTGAGCACAGCTAACGGCACAGCCACTACTTTTCGATAAACTTCCTGGGGAGATCGAATTGTCCCGTTGACGGTCAGAAGGTCGCTGACTTTAATGCCGAAGTGCTTCTCATTCTGCTCCAAATAAGGATGGATAAGCTTCCAATCTTCCTCTGTAAGCTCGCGCAACACCCCACCGTTGAGTTGCTCATCTATGACAGATCGTTGAGGATCCCGGATGTATATTGCCCCGCCTGAAGCCAGCGAAAACAGGTTGGATCCCGGATAGGGACGGTCCAGGAAAATAATCTTACCGTCTTCGTTCATGGTGAGCCCGTTCACGATGACAAATCCACCGCCGTTAAGCGGATCACCTGCCATAAAGCTTTCGGCCAAGAAATCCAAGGCGGTCCCGTTGATGACCACTCGCGGGTTCCCCGCGGCATTTATCAAAGGTCTCCCGGCAGCGTTTCCAAGCAGGAAGGTTGCCCCGCCTTTTGCCCCGTACATAAAGCACTGGCCCACATCGCCGTGGATCACCAGCGTTCCTCTCTTCATGATCTGCCCGATCTGGTCCTGGGCATTTCCGTGAATATGGACTTCCATCCCATCGATGCCACTGGCCGCATAGTCTCCTGATGACCCGTACAGGTCAATCCTGACACCATCAGTCCTCGGACCGAACCCACAAGCCTCAAACCTCTGACCGCGAAGGTCAAAGACAATAAACCTCCTCCAACCCAAACGATACGCCTCCACCATAAGAAGAGCATCGCAATCGTTACCTTCCGGAGGAAAGTCCTTGCCATCAATAACAATGGTTGTCTCGACTGCAATGGGTGGTCGCAAATGTCCCTTGGTCGGGAAATCCACAAGACTCCAGTACCCGACTTTTCGCGAGTCCCCCATTTTGGGTAAGGACCGGAAAATCGTGTACAATTCTTCCGTAACCAGACGTATCAAGGCGGAGCGCTTCTTGTCACCCAGCGGGAAACGCCGATCTAGAACCTGCGTCAGCCCATCAAGGATCAAAGTCAGGAGCTGATTATTTCGGCGGGCCCTGCTTCCCAATCTCCGAATAACCCACTGCAAGGTGTTGTAGTCCCACGATGCTGCAAATCGTGCAAAAACACCCCACAGATTTCCGGGGTTTACCGTTTTCAACGCTTCATCAATAATCGGTACTATTTCAGTGACATAGTCTCCAGGCTCGACGAGCGGCAGGGTTACGTCCAGAGCTTTTCGCGGCTCAGCCTTGACCTCAATCCCGAACTTGTCCAGGCACGTTAGCTTGCGTGATCCATTTCCATTGGCTTCAAGGTTGAAGAAGAAAGCCCCGCCATCGGAACTGGAGCCCCCACGGGCATTCCAGTATTTGTCGGCTACAGGGCTGAAGCGCGGGTCCTCCGAGGCCAGCGACCTGAGAGTGGCGTCAATTGCCTGCTTTTCTGAGCAAATAAGCCCTATCTGCACTTCACCGTCGTACAGAGAAAAGACCTGGGGGCGCAGCATGGCGGTGTCGGTAATTCCGAGCAACTGATAGGTGTCGGTTTCAGGAATGTTCCGGGCTATGATGAAGAACCATGGACCATCAGGGGCCGCGTGCATGTGAGCCATCTGGATTTTCTCATACAGTTCCTGCTTTTCCGGCGGGAGTAGATCGAAATCCAACTCACTGGTGGGCGCCAGGGCCTCGATGATGACCTCCAGAGGATAGTGGTAAACCCTGTTCCAGAGATCGAACAACATGACGCTCACTTCAGTGTCCGTCATGAATTGCGGTTCCATGCCCCGTTGCTTCAAGTAGTCGCAGGTGGCGTAATAATTCGCGAAATCGCCATTGTGGACAAGGGCTTCGTTCAGTCCGGAAAAAGGATGTGCTCCTCCTGGATGCCATACCCGGCCCCGAGTCGGATATCGCTGATGGGCCATCCAAACGTGAGCCTGGAAGTCGTCCATTTTGTAGTATTTAACCACATTTTCGGCGTACCCGACGATCTTCAGTATCATCACGTTACGGCCGTGGGAGAGGACAAACGCCTGCTTTTCGCCGAGCGAACTGTAAAACTGTTTGTTAAGGCGGAGGGAATTTCGGCTCACAAACTCATCTTCTGCGGCCCTTTGCGACATTCCCTGAAACCCGTTTTCATTGATGAATTGCTCGATCACCTCGGGTTTAACCCTAACGAACGCTCTCCAAACGTCCGGCGGCCGAACTTCCATTCCTTCGAGTTCCCTGTAATCAGGTAAATGATCAACAATCTCTTCTTTTGCCACGTTGAAGAAAGGAGCTACGCACGTCTTTTTCAGTGCTTCGAGACATGACGGATCCAGTAAAGCCACATTGAGCAGGTAATGGGAATCCAGCACCTCGCGGCTGACGCCCAACATGTCCGGATTCATTCCCACAGCCGCTATACCGCCACCCTTGCCATTCCCTCTATTATGCATGCACGCGGACGGCTCAAAAACGAATCGACCGGCGACCGGCACATTGCACGCGAAGCCGGTGACTCCGCAGCCGCCTTCATCTTCTCGTTTGAAGTTCCGTTGTTCGGACGGTCCGTCCAGTTCTTTAATGCGGGACGCAATTATTCTTTCAGCAAAGGATCGCCTCTGTTTCATCGCAACCTCATCTGACCCGATCCCTGATATCATCATTGGGCGCCTCGGAGCTGTAGTCCAGGTGGACAAGCACGTCGGTTCTTCCTACCAAATCTTTGATACTGCTCATCCCGAGGCGGTACAGTATTTCCCTGAGCTGTTCACGCCAGCAGTGAAGCATGTTGATCATGCGCTGGGTTCCCCAGGCGAGATCAATCAATCCTACCAGCTCCAGGTCCGTTGTGGCGATGCCACGAGCACAGCCTCGACCGCTTTCACAGTTGTGGCATCTCACGCATTCGAGGGCCACCAGATCGGCAGTGCCGGTAACGACTCCATCCGCGCCCAGAGCGATTGACTTGGCCACATCAAAAGCCGTCCTGATGCCGCCGGAAACTATCAGGGTTATTTCATCACGTATTCCTTCTTCGACCAGGAAGTTGTGGACTCTAGGAATAGCGTACTCGATAGGCATAGCGATGTTCTTTTTCGCCACATCAGGGGCGGCGCCAGTGCCACCGTATGACCCATCGAGGTGTATTATGTGAGCCCCGGCGTAATAGGAACCGACTGCTACCATGTCCACATCGGTGGGAGTCGAAACTTTTACCGCCACCAAAGCTCTCGTGTTCACCGCCTTGATCCAATCGATGTGCTTCTTGTGATCTTCCACCGAATAGACCGAGTGAAAAGGAAAAGGACTAAAAAGAGATGAACCCGGCACCGTTTCACGTATCCGAGCCACGGCCTCCGTTACCTTGGACCCCAGGAGGTGCCCGCCAAGCCCGGGTTTGGCGCCCTGAGCGTACTTGAACTCGACGATCTTGACGCGCTGTATAGTCTCTTCTCTCACTCCGAACAGGCCCGTGGCCACTTGCGTTATGATGTGATCGTCGAAAGGATATAGGGCTTCAGGATAGCCCCCCTCTCCAGTGCATGTGAATGATCCCCAGGCCCCGAATGCTCGGATTCTACTGAGCATGGTAGTTTGGCTGATGGAGCCGAAGGACATCCCCCCGCCATAAAGAGGAATGGGAATATCGATTCGCGGCCGCCCGTCTTTTTTCTTGTTCAGTCGAATAGATGTGTCAATCTTGTTTTTATCCAGATCAGCCTTCGGCGGTCGGTCGGGAAAGACGAAACGCAACTTGTCGAAACCGCCGTTAGAGTCACCGATGCGATATTCCAGATCGTTCCTTGGCAGTCTGCCGGTTTCGGCCATGTACCAGGTGCTCATAAGCAAATCCGGCGTCCATCGCTTGTCTCCCAGTGCTTTTGCGCTCGGATTAAATCCCACGCGGATCGCGTTAACCGGGCAATTTGGAATACAGCGGTCCGATCTCTTGGAACACTCTATGCCGAGGCAAAGATGATCCCGCGGTGGAGCGAGTTTTGTGCCACAAGGCTCGAAAACCTTTTCCGGACATACTGCCACGCACTTCAAGCAGTCGTTGCAGGCTTCGGATACCACGACCATATATTTGCCAATGGAACGGCCGAATCTTGACGGCGTGTCGGATAGCTCCCGAGGAGGGAGTTCACTCCATACATTAGTCTGATGCATCGGAAATCAGTCCTTATCAAGAATTGCGACGGGTCAGGATCTTGGCAAATGATTCTCTTTCAAGATCCTCCATAAACATCACCCGACCTTGCTCTCCTCTGAGCCTTCGCGCTTCGCGGATACCCATTGCGCCCATCATTTCCAGGAACTGGTTGTGCCAAGCTCCCATAAGATTGACAATCCGTCGCGCGGCCCACAGCGAATCACTGCGGTCCAAGTGGACCGGACATTCGCCGCCTTCGCGGCAATTGCGGCAGACCCGGCATTCCAAAGCTATCAAGAGCGGCACGTCCACGGACACGAGATTGGCGCCGCAAAGCATGGATTTAATAACGTGCTCGGCCATGCCGATTCCGCCCGTAACCATGAGCGTGATTTCGTCTCTCAGGCGAGCCTCCAGCAGCGCTCCGTGAACCTTTCTGATCACGTCTTTTATGTGTAATCCGTTATTGATTACAGGTTCGTAGCCTCTCTCGTCCGCAACAAGGTGAATGAGATCGAATCCCGCTCTGGTCAACTCAATTACCCGTTGTGAAACCTCGGGCGACGCCAAGGCGGGCATACGGACCGAAACAAGGAGGTCGGCCTTTAAACTCTTGAGTATTCCCAGTCTCTCGACAGCATCGTCGCGGTCGGGAATTTCAACCATCCTGAACCGGCCGATCCAACCTGCGTCCGGATTGTCATTTTCAAGCAGGGGAACGAGCAAAGATGAGAATTCCGACAATTCCTGCACCCTGGAGAGCGGGACCACCATGAGGGTCTCAAGTTTCAAAGCGGCCAATGCAAATCCCTTCCACACAGACGAAGAGAGTTTGCCGAATGTAGGCACGTCCAGAACGACGGGGAGAGAAACTCTTAACGAAGGCCAGGATTTTGTCAGCAACTTCCCCGTGTCGTCGAATTGCAGCATAGGCGGATTATGACCGATGTCGATTATCGTCGAGATGTACTCGCGGCCATGTATGCCGTCCCTTGTGGGTCGGACAATCTCGCTCATGTCGGTCCACATGGAATCAAATCCCGGACCGGAAAAGGCACCGCCGTAGCCCGCTCCCGAGACCGGGATTCTCCCGGACTCGGCTTGAGCCCAACTGACCGATATTAATTCGGGATTATAAACATCATCTCCCAGGGCTTCCCATTCCGGGTTCGTGGCCTTGTGAATCAATCGTCTGGGGCAGCCCTGCACGCAGCGAAAGCAACTCTTGCACAATGCGTCGATGGTGTCGGCCAGAATGTCTCCTGAAAAGGATCGTTCACGATACACATCGTACACACATTGCTGCTTCACGCATTGAGCGCATTTAAGACATCCCTCACCCCAATCCACGATGCCGGACCTTCCTATGGCAGGGTATCGGTTCGGAGTGTGCTGAACTTCTATGTGGTACTTTTTCGGCATTTCACTGTCTTTCAACACGCCGGCTCGATCGGATGCAGCCGGTCATAACTTCAAAGAGTCTGGGGCTGTTCAGACGTGCGCCCTTTGAGGGATCCCGGCAGCCTTGAGGATTTCCGGGACCTTCTCTTCCCACTCGATGGCCATCAGATGCACGCCGGCCACGCCTTTGATCTCTCGCACCTTCTGGATGGTTTCCACAGCAATCCTGATTCCTTCGTCCGCTTGCTTGTCTTTTGGCGCGGCGGCCATCCTGTTAATGGTTTCTTCCGGCACGTCCATTCCTGCGACCTTGGTGGCCATGTACCGGGCCATTCCCACGCTCTTCAGCGGTGTTACACCGGCCAGGATGCTCACTTTTTCGGTGAGGCCCAAGTCCCGCGCTCGGGTCATGAACTGCTCGAAGCGATCGAGGTTGAAGATAGATTGGGTTTGTATAAAGTCTGCCCCGGCTTGCACTTTCTTGGCGAGGCGCACGACGCGCCATTCAGGAGGGTCGGCAAATGGATTCGCTGCGGCTCCGATGAACATTTTCGGGGCTACTTGGATTTCCGTGCCTCCTATCATCGTGCCCTGCTCGCGCATGTCCCGGACTGTCTTCACAAGCTGTATAGAATCGAGATCGAAGACTCCCACCGCCTCTTTCTGATTCCCGAAGCACTGATGATCGCCGGTCAAGCAGAGGACGTTGCAAACGCCCAAAGCAAACGCGCCGAAAAGATCACTTTGGAGCGCAATCCGGTTCCGGTCACGTGTAACCATCTGAAGAATCGGTTCATGACCGAGGCCCTTCAGGATCGAGCATGCAGCCACTGAGGACATCCTCACAATAGCGGTCTGGTTGTCGGTCACATTGACTGCATCTACACACCCCAGAAGGGTTCTACCTTTCTTTTCTACCGAAGAGACATCAGCCCCACGGGGCGGACCACACTCCGCGGTTACGGCAAAATGACCTGCGCTAAGAACTTTTTCCAAACGGCTTTCGGTCTTCACGGTTTCTGATCCTCTCTGACGACACGGCGCGGTCCTCCTGAATGTGAAGTTGACCAGTCAACAGGAGGCACGTACTCTTCCAGTCTATCCAACTCTCCCAGTGATTCAAGTCGGCGCATTATCATGTCCCATCCGCACGGGATGTCCTCACGAACCTCGCATCGGCCACCCTTGGACCCGCCGCAAGGACCGTTCATAAGTTTCTTGGAGCACCTCGTAACCGGACAGACAGCGCCGAAATATCCGAGCTTGCATTTCCCGCAACCAAGGCAGTTTTCCTGCCACACGCCCCGCATTTCGGTTTCACCAATAAAGAGGGTATCCAGGGCGGGGATGATCGGTTTGTCCGAATAGACCCTCGCGAGGGCCTGTACTCCAGCGCCGCAACCCAACGAGAGGATCGCCTCATGCTCAGGTACCAGATGAGCGATTCGTTCGATAAAGTCGTCTACGCATTGTCTGTCCAGGCAGGACTCGGTAATCACGGGGTCCTTGTTGTCCTTTCGGTACGACAACTTCAGGGCCGCAGCGAGAAGCATTGTCTCTCTGTTGCCGCCTGCAGCGCATTCGGCCACGCATGAATCGCAGCCCACCACCAATATTGATGAGTAGCGGTCAATCATCTGCCTGATTTCAGCGATTTCTTTAATCTCCGCAACAATCACGAATTTCCTCCTCTGAGGGACTGAACCACGTCAATGCCATCGGAACCTGACCACCCCGAACTGAGAGCCGGGGGCTACCGGGACCGATTGGCGATACAGTGTCGTCAGCTAGCTTGCGATTTGGCGACGGCGGGGATGGTTCCGAAGGCCTTCAGCCTCGTGGCGAATTCCTTCAGAGCTGCCTCCAGCGCATCTGTGTCCATGGGCGGCAGGTGGATGAAATTCAGTCTGTCAGGCTCTATTCCAAGTTTTTCGAGCCAGGAACATGCATAATTCATCCGCTTGCGCGAACGCATAGAACCCTCCATATATTGACATGCGTTTTCTGCGCAAGCAAGCACGAGTACGCCTTCTGCACCTCCAGCCAGTGTCTTCAGTAGATGATGAGCCTCCAATTTTCCGGAGCAAGGAATTGCTACAAGGCTAAGCCCGGGCATGGACCTAGCAAAAGCTTTTTGTTCCCCGTTCTCAAAGAGCCTCAGGTTACGGCAATAATAAGCCACTATCTTTACAGGAGGTTCCTCCATTTCTTGTGCCTTGGATCCTCTCATAAGATTCCTTGACCTTCTATGTTCAAGCAGTTCTCGGTTCGGTCCTTAAATCGATGCCTTGCTCGCCATCTGCAACCGGCATCCACATTCGGATATTTACGCTTAGGAGAGCGGAGCCCATCGGGGCAACCGTCGTACCTACCCACAACTAATTTCCGAGCATTTTGCCGGAAATTAGTCAAACTAATAAATCCACTCTGATTATAAGCTTTACAAAAGGCTACTACACTTTTTCTGTACTATTTAACTACGTTTGGCCCGACTTTGTCAAGTTGCAGTAAGTTGACGAAGCAATCCCTCAGTCGCCCCCTCGTTTATTAAGTTCCTCGGCTACAAGCCTATTAATAACAGTGGGATTGCCTTTTCCCTTGGTTGCCTTCATAACTTGACCTACAAAAAAACCCATGAGCTTGGTCTTTCCGCCCAGGAATTTTTCGACTTCCGCAGGATTGTCGTCAAGCACCTTGCGCACCACCTGCGTTAATTCTTCGGTATCCGAAACCTGGACCAGGCCCTTTTCTTTTATTATTGTCTCAGGATCTCCACCCGTTGCCCTCATCTCTTCGTAAACGGTTCTTGCGATTGTTCCGGAGATGGTCCCACTTTCAACAAACTTAAGCAGATCGGCCACTTGTCGAGGTGTAATGCGACTGATACCTTCATCCGTGGGGTCAATCATCAAAAGATTACTCACAGGTTTCGCCTGCGGATACAAAGACACCACTTCCTCAAAGAACTCCGCCACGTTGCGCGAAGAGGTGAGGACCCCTGCGTCATAGGTTGGGATCTTGAATTGCTTGACAAACCGCTCTCTCTTTTGCGCGGGGAGTTCCGGCAACTGGGCGCGGAGACTTTCCACAAGGCCGGGCTCGACCCGAAGAGGCAAGAGGTCCGGATCGGGAAAATAGCGGTAGTCGTGTGCCTGTTCTTTTGTTCTCATGGAGGCGGTAATTCCCGTCGAGGGATCGAACAGGCGTGTTTCTTGAACGATTTGGCCGTTTCCCTTCACTGTCTCTATCTGTCGGTCGATTTCGTACTGCAATGCCCTTTGAACATTTCGGAAGGAATTCATATTCTTCAGTTCGGTTTTGGTTCCCAGGTGTTTCGAGCCGCCCGGTCTCACTGAGACATTTGCGTCGCATCGGAAACTGCCTTCCTGCATATTTCCGTCACATATCCGAAGATAAACGAGGACCGCGTGCAAGGCCCTCAAGTAATCCGCAGCCTCTTCAGGAGAGCGTATGTCCGGTTCGGACACGATCTCAATCAGCGGCACGCCGGTTCGGTTGAGGTCAACGTACGACAGTGGTTTTTGTTCGTCGTGAATCAGTTTTCCCGCGTCTTCCTCCATATGTATTCGCGTGATACCAATGCGTTTGACACCATCGGCAGTATCTATTTCAACCCAACCGTGTTCTGAAACAGGTGCTTCATACTGCGAGATCTGGTAATTTTTGGGTAGGTCGGGATAATAGTAATTCTTGCGAGCGAACCTGCTGAATTCATTGATTTTGCAGTGACAGGCAATCGCCATCAGCACTGTGAATTCGAGGGCCTTTCGATTGAGCACGGGAAGAACGCCGGGCATGCCCTGACAAATGGGACAGGTGTTGGTATTAGGCTCGGCTCCGAACCGCGTTGTGCAAGAGCAAAACGCCTTTGAATCGGTAAGAAGCTGCGCATGAACTTCCAATCCTATGACTGCCTCGTACTCCATGCTGAATCCTATAGTGAGGGCCTCTTCAGGTGGTGATCTGTCACCTTTTGAAAAGCGGCAGACAATTGAATCAAACGTCCCTCCTCGAAGTGTGGCGCTATAAGCTGGAAGCCTATGGGAAGCCCCTGTTCGGAAAAACCTCCTGGGACAGCTATGCCGGGCAAACCAGCCATATTTACCGGAATTGTAAAAACATCAGTCAGATACATTTGGATGGGATCATCCACTTTTTCGCCGATTTTGAACGCGGCCGTCGGCGCGGTGGGGCACAGTATTGCGTCACAGGATTCAAAAGCGTCCTTGAAATCTCTGGTAATAAGCGTGCGGACCTTGGCTGCTTTCAGATAATAAGCGTCGTAATAGCCGGATGAGAGCGCATACGTTCCAAGCACGATCCTTCGCTTTACCTCGTTGCCGAATCCTTCGGCCCTGGTGCGGCAGTACATGTCGATCATGCCGTCGAATTTCTCGGCTCTGTGCCCATATTTTACGCCATCATAACGAGCAAGGTTTGAGGAAGCTTCACTGGGCGCAATTATATAATAGGCCGCAATTCCGTAATCCAAGTGCGGCAGCGACAAATCGACAAATTCTGTTCCAAGGCTTTCGAACACTTTACGCGCGTCCGAAAGCACCCTTGAGACGTCGGGGTCCTGAAGTTGGGAGAAAAATTCCCTGGGGAGTCCCAATTTCATGCCCTTAATGGGCTTGTCCAGGAATGACGTAAAATCAGGATGTTCTAATGGGACCGACGTGGAATCCATAGGGTCGTGGCCGCAGATCAAGTTAAGGAGCAATGCCAGATCAGGGACGTCATGTGCAATGGGACCTATCTGATCCAGGCTAGATGCGTAAGCCACGAGACCATAGCGTGAAACCGCTCCGTAAGTGGGTTTGATCCCTGTCACGCCGCAAAAGCATGCAGGAAGTCTTATCGAACCGCCCGTATCAGATCCGAAAGCCACTATCGCTTCACCGGCTGCAATTGCCGCGGCCGATCCCCCGCTGGAACCGCCGGGGATCATCTCCAGGTTCCAAGGGTTTCGGGTCGGGCCCCAACACGAGGTTTCCGTGGACGATCCCATGGCAAACTCATCCATGTTGGCTTTCCCGAGAATAACCATGCCCTTGTCTTTGACTAGGCGCACCACGGTCGCGTCATAAGGCGGGACAAAATCAGCCAGGATCTTCGACGCACAGGTGGTGCGTTCCCCCCTGAGACACATGTTGTCTTTTATTGCGATGGGGATGCCGGTCAGGATGTGGCCATTCCCCGAGGCGAGCCTTTTGTCGGCCTCCTGAGCCATCTGCAAAGCGGCTTCAGGGCGGATGGTAACGTACGAGTGGACGTTCGATTCTACGGCCTCAATCCTGTCCAGGACGGACCGGGTTATCTCAACGGAACTCGTTTTCTTATCATGCAGCAACCGTGACAGCTCGAATGCTGTCATTTCGCACAAATCGGTCAAGACTTATTTCCTCTCGATGGGACTAATCAATGACCTTTGGAACGCGAAACGCGGTTCCTGTCTTAGCGGGAGCGTTGGCCAGCGCTTCCTCAATGGGCAAAGACGGCTTCACCACATCTTCTCGCAGTGGGGTGTAAAGCTCGACCGTGCCGGTCATGGGTTCGACATCGTCGGTAGAGACTTCGGTCAGTTTTTCCATATATTTCAAAATGTCATCCAGTTGTGCCAAATACTTCTTCTTCTCTTCGGGCTCCAGCGAGAGCCTTCCCAACAAGGCTACATAATCCACTTGTTCCGCTGTGATTTTCATCCGGGCTATTTTCTCCTCGTCACCGGAACAGTATTTCCCGGCTGAATGTCAGGACAACACAAAATATCGCTTGCTAGTGGCGCTGTCAAGAGCGGTCACCTATTTATATTGCCTGATCACTCTCTCCAAATCAGCCGTCGGCAGGCTGCCTCCAGTTGGGTTATTACGAGCGAAATTTATAAGGATTGCCGTTATGGCTTGGACAGCCGGAGCAAAATTGGGATGCTGAGGGGTTATTCCATTCATAACGAGTATTTGCCCGGCAGCTTCCGATTCTCTCCCCGGCACCATATTCAAGGGATTCGGCCATACTAAACCCGACCGTTGCGGAGGACGTCGTTGAACTTCCCCCGAAGGCGCTGCGCCAGTCGGCGGTTGTGCAATCGTGCCCGGCCGTGGGGGTGGAGGTCCCGCAGTGCTCGCCGGGGGTGGCGGAGGAGCTACGGTACGAGGCTCATTGGAAATGGGAGGCCCTGCCGGGGCTCGACGCTTTACTCCTGTCGGCGGCGCTCCGGTTGCTTCCGGCGAACGGCTGACATCTTCCCTGACGTCCTGCCTGGACTTTTGTTCCATGCAGTGCTCCGTGTTCCGAAAACACTTGAGTCTGCACTGCTCCATATCATATTCATCCTGGGTCGAGCCCTTACAACATCTCTCGCATTGCTCTCTGGTCTGGGCGCCGAACACGGCAGACACAAAAGAGACGCTGATCAACACGGATAAGCACAGGAAAAGGATCGTGCTACCGGTAGCCAGGCCCGGAGCAACATTATACCTCTTGCACAACCTTCGATTTATGCTGATGGACACGATTTTAACCTCCTAGTGTGAGGAACCCCGTACACGAATTGGTTATCGTCGGCTTCCTTGCATCCAGTACCGCCAGGATTATATCATACGGACTTTAATAGCTGTACGCCTCCAGTCACGCTATTAACGGCGAGCTTTTTTCAGGGTCTGGCAGTCTTTTCCCGATGAAGTGTATTTAAGATGTTTTTCCCAACCTGAGATTGGCCGCTTACCGGACACGAAGGATTTTTGCCATTTGCCGTCAATCTCGTCCCAAACGTAAGTGTTGAATATATAAGTCTTTGCCTTCTTGTAATAAAGAGTCAGCGTCCATTGCTCCGTCATGGAGTCTTTACATATCATGGCTTGATCGCAGTTTCTTTCTGAATTAACAAGGTCTATGCCTTTGTTTTTAATGACTGCTATGTACTTGGCATGATCGTGTCGCTTGAACGGCTGCTCCTTTGGTTCGGTCGGTCGGTCTGCATCACTACCCACCGAACCTTCGGTTACTGGATTTTCGCCACTGGCCTCTATCCGCCGCGCCGGACCCGATATTGCGCTCGTATCCGACTGCGAATTGCCGGCGGATTCGCCACCCTTGGACTGCTCCGTTTCCCGTTCTTCCGAAGCCGGGGCCTGTTTCCCTTCCGTTTCAGCACGCGAAGCTTCGGCAATCTCCGGTGGGGTCTGGTCCGCCTGAGACGTGTTTTGGCCGCTGTTTGAATTTCTTGATTTAGCGCCGACACCCTGCGAAGAGCTATCGCTGTCGCTCGATTCAGCCATTTTCGGCTTCAGCAGTTCGGCCTTCTTGCCGACTTCCTCTTCCCGAGGCGCCTCTGATTTTTGCTGAAAGAGAGCCGGGACGCAACTCAAGACACATACCGAACATAGCAGGCAGAATAACATCAAAATGCGTCTCCGCATGGACGCAGGCCCGAAGGGTAGGCATTTCTGATTATTTCTGGAATCGATCAGGGTGCTCAATCGTCCCAGCCTTCAAACACTGGAAAGGTTGCCGGCAGCAGGTTAAGCATTCAAAAGAGCTGTCGGCCCTGGTCATGATATGCTTACATGCGACGCCATAAGGAGGGTGTCAGTCAGCCCGGCCGCAATGTTGGCAGGGCCGAGAGTCTTTCGCTTTGGCTGAATTCACGAAAAAATCAGCAGTATTTCCCGCAGGAGAAAAGCCGACACCTTATAGCCGCTACTTTGCGCCTTAACGAGATCGTCGTCAAGGAGTGCCCTCTGATTTCGGGCCCTCATCGCTTGAGGCAGTCGACGGAGCCGATGGGGGTTCTTGCTCGGTTGTCGGCCCGCCGGTGACCGGTGTGACTGGTTTGACGGCCTCCCCGGCCCTCTCCGCTTCTTTCCATCCAATCGATTCAAACAGGCGAAACATGATTTCGCCGAACCAATCATGCGGAAGCAGTTTTTCAGAGATCCAAACCAGAACGAAAACTATAGCTGCAACGATGCCCGCCACAATAAGAAACAAAACGAGAGCTATCAGCCCTCCAAGTAGAAACACAAAATAAATCGGAAAGAAGAACCCGTAGATAAAGCCACGGCCGACTCGCGTTTGGAGCCTTTCGTCTCCTTCTCTCCCCAAAATGTCGTCAAAGACCCGAAGATAATAGTTCTTCTTACGGTAGCTGAGCGCAGCGCTCAATATCCCCAAAATTATCATCGCGATCAGACCAAGTATTGTCATGCTCCCCTCCATATAGACTATTGGTCAGGTGATGAGCCCACAGCCAGGAAAAGGCGGGGGCTGCCGGCAAGAAATTACTTTTTTCTCGCTTTTTTTCGGGCCATTTTAGCCAATTTGCTCTTCTTTCTCTGTCTCTCCAAAGCCTTTTGCGAAATTACCTTACCCTTTCGGACCTCCGGCAGTCCGAAAGGATTTCCCAGGCCATGCACAGATTCTTCTTGGCCGGTCGGAACTGCGCCTCCCCCTCCGAGCATTTGTCTGAGGCCCTTCATTCCTTTCCAACGGCCTCGTATCTTGCCTCCGCCCATCGCGGACATCAGATCACGCATATCCTTAAACTTGGCCAGGAGGTCCCTAACTTCTTTATCCGTCCTGCCGGAGCCTTGAGAAATCCTGTTTATCCTGCTTTGATTCATTATATCAGGGTTTCGACGTTCCTTTGGTGTCATGGAGTTAATTATTGCTTCGACGCGGACCAATTCATAATCATCCACCTGTGCGGATGCAGGGAGTCCCCCGGAGAAAAACGGGAGTTTCTCAACAAGATCTTGCAAGGGCCCCATCTTCTTGATCGCCTTGATTTGGCCGAGAAAGTCACTCAAAGTGAATTCGCCTCGAAGCATACGCATGGCGTCTTCTTCGGCTTGCTTCTCGTCCAGGACTTCTTCGAAATCCTTTACCAAACCTACGACGTCCCCAAACCCGAGTATGCGTGAAGCCAGGCCCTCGGGGCGGAACTCTTCCAACCTGTCCAGACCTTCACCCATGCCGACGAATTTGATCGGCACTCCTGCAGCTTCCTTAACTGATAGGGCAGCGCCGCCGCGAGCATCACCGTCGAGCTTTGTGAGAATGAAGCCGGTCAGCCGAATTCTTTCGTTAAATGATTTTGCGATATTTACGGAATCCTGGCCGATCATTGCGTCGCACACGAGGAGAATGTCATCCGGAGCGGTAAGTTCTTGTATTTTCCGGAGTTCTTCCATCAAAGCTTCATCAACGGTCAAACGCCCCGCGGTATCAAAAATAACGACATCTCGGCTTTTCAGAGCCGCTTCCCTTAGGGACTCTTTGCAGATCTCCGGGGGTTCGGCGCCCCCGTCCGAAAAGACGGGGATATCGAGATCAGAGCCAAGCTTGCGTAGCTGTTCGACAGCAGCAGGACGGTAAATGTCCGCAGCCACAAGCATCGGCCGCTTCCCATTCTTCATCAATAGACGTGCGAGCTTGGCAGCAGTCGTGGTTTTGCCGGATCCCTGAAGGCCGACCATCATCACACTGCTCACCGGTTTGGTCCGTAGATTTAGTGACGAGTCCACCGGACCCATGAGACGGACCAGTTCTTTGTGGCAAAGGCTTATGAAATACTCGCCTGGGGCGATCTTGAGCTTCTTATCTTTGTGTTTGACTCTTACCTGAACTACTTGTCCCAGGGCCTGTTGCTTGAGTCTGTCGACGAAAGACCGGGCTACTTGGAATTCGACATCCGCTTCGAGGAGCGAGACTCGAATCATCTTCAGGGCTTCGGTGAGGTTCTCCTCGTTGAGCGTGCGCATCCCCTGAAGGTATTGTTGAGCATTTCGGAAACCGCTGGTAAGTGCTTCCAGCACTGGTGAAGCCTCCTGGTCGCAAACTTTTTCTGAAACTTATATAATTAGCATAAGGCTCGTAAAAACGTAAGTGTTTTCTTCGCTTGCCCGGCAGCGGGTTTTCTGTTATAAACTTACCCTCTCGACGAATGGTTCGGTTAGACCATCGAGGCTCTAATGATCGAAAATCTTTGGAAATTTCATATCAGAACCAATATCCTTTTCGGGCGCGGTTCACTTGCAAGTCTCGGCGAAATAGCTCGTGATGCAGGTGGGGCAAGATTTCTCCTTGTTGCCGACCCTGCGCTGGGAACACACGGTCTACTGGAACCAGTAATGAACAGCCTCACTCAGGCCGGACTGGTCGGAGAGGTGTTTCAAAATGTCGAACCCGAGCCATACCTCGATAATGCGGATGAAGCCGCGAACGTGGGACGCGAACTTAAAGCGGACATCGTAATCGGAATAGGCGGCGGGTCCGCTATGGATACGGCGAAAGCGGCAGCCGTACTCATCACCAACGAGGGCAATGCGGAGCAGTACGTCGGCCTGAATCGTGTTGAACTACCAGGAACCCCGACTATCATGATACCTACCACGGCAGGCACCGGCTCAGAGGTGACCTTCACTGCTGTCTTCACCAACAGGGAGACAGGTGTGAAGGGCGGTATCAACAGCGAGTACCTATTCCCTGACGTGGGTTTGCTGGACCCCGCACTCACGATCTCTCTTCCTCCCGATGTTACCGCTTTCACGGGCATGGATGCGATCACCCATGCTATTGAGTCAGTGACAAGCCGTTCGTCAACTACCTTTACCGAAGCATTGGCCCTGCGTGCCGTGTCCCTCATCTCAGACAATTTGCGGCGAGCCGTTTTTCATGGATATGACTTCGGAACCCGAGAAAAAATGCTTTTGGCCAGCGCACTTGGCGGAATGGCTCTAGCGGACGCCGGGGTAGGGGCGGCTCATGCTTTGGCATATCCTTTGGGAGCCAATTACAGAATCCCTCATGGGCTTGCGAATGCGATACTCTTACCGCATGTGATGGAGTTTAACCTGCCCGCGGAAGAGACTCACTTTGCCATGATAGCCCAGTGCATGGGAGAATCGACAAATGGCGTGAGTGCTCGGCGAGCCGCGACTGCCGCGGTGGAAGCTGTCAGGACCCTCGGTTCCGACATCGGGGTGCCTTCCAGTTTGGCGGATCTCGGAATTCCCAAGGCTGATATCCCTTCGCTGGTGGAGGGAGCGTTAAAAGTGACGCGGCCGGTGGAGAACAATCCTAGAATCCTTGGCCCTGAGGAGGCGCAAAGCATCTACGAAAACGCGTTTGGCTGATTGTGGAGAGTCCGCGGCAAAGTCGGATGGCACGTATATCGGTTCGATTTGCCGGCAGGGGAGCTTATCAATTCGACTGAGCCTTTGTTCAGTTCCAGACTGAGACCGAGGAGGATATTCAATGCCAGGATACGAATGGATGGGACAGGCAGAAAAAGAACAGGCGGATGAAGTCCTGGATACGGGTATCCTCTTTCGTTATGAATTCAAGAATGAACGCAAAGGCATTTATAAGGTCAAGGAATTCGAGGATAAATTTGCCCAGTATACGGGTGCTGCCTATGCGCAGGCGGTCACATCGGGGACTACGGCCTTGAGGGCCTCGCTTGCGGCACTGGGAGTCCGTCCCGGAGCGGAGGTGATTACACAAGGGTTTACGTTTGTGGCGACTTTTGAAGCTATAATCGAATCAGGCGCAGTTCCGGTTCCAGCCGAGATCGATGAGACCCTCAACATGGACCCTGCGGATTTTGAGAAGAAGATCACCGACAAGACAAAGGCGGTCATACCTGTCCACATGCTTGGCTCGCCTGCCCGTATTCAGGAGATCATCGAAATAGCCCGTAAGCATAATATTGCAGTAATTGAAGACACTGCCCAGGCTATCGGAGCGGCAGTGGGAGGTAAGAAACTGGGCACCTGGGGGGATTTCGGGACCTTCTCTTTTGATTTTTACAAGACGGTCACCACGGGCGAAGGCGGTATGGTGGTCACCAATGATCGAGATTTGTACGTCCGGATCTCTGAGTACTGTGATCATGGCCACGATCACAATCCTGATGTGGGGCGAGCGCTTGAAGGCCGAAACTTCTTGGGGATGAACTACCGCATGGGAGAATTGCAGGGGGCTGTTGGTATCGCCCAACTAGGCAAAGTGGATGACATGATACAGCGCCAGCAGGAAAATCAAAGGCTGATACGTGAAACACTGGAGAGCATCCAGGGGATAACCATGCGGGCCCTTCCGGAAGGAGGTAAAGATAGCTACACCCACGTGTGTTTCGCCCTGCCGGATGCCGACAAAGCCAGGGGATTTCATAAGAGTCTCACCCAGAAGGGTCTCAGCGCTATTTATTTTAGAGACAACTTCTGGCATTTCCTGTCGAACTGGGAACACCTCATCGAACGTAAGACAGCTTGGGGTGGTGAGTTTCCATTTTCCGGACCTCCCTACGGAGGAGATTTCCGTTATTCAAAAGACATGCTTCCCATCAGTAGTGCGATACTGGAAAGATTCGTGGTTATCCCCATATTCCTGCAGATGGATGAAGAACTCATAGAACGTATAACAATGGAGCTGCAAGCTACTGCTGAAGAGATATTGTAGGAGACCGCCTGCAACGACATTCCGACTCTACCAAAGCACATTTAGACCAAAGGCGTTTTTTCCCGGGCACATTTGGCGGGTTTTCACAGTGCTCAGTGACTTTATTGAACTATGGTGGAAATGCCCTTCGACATAATAGGATTTATTCCCGCCCGCGCTCAATCTACTCGATTTCCAGGCAAACCCCTGGCGGATATCCAGGGACGGCCCATGATCATGAGAGTGTTCGAGCGAGCCCTGAGATGTCCCGTCCTAAAGGAAGTCTATGTCGCTACTGATTCGCAGGAGATCCTGGAAACGGTTCATGGTCATGGTGGAAGGGCCATTTTAACATCTCGTGATCACCTCTCCGGGACTGACAGAATTGCCGAAGCCGCCCGTGAGATAGCGATGAAAGGAGCGGACATAGCGGTGAATATTCAGGGCGATCAGCCTCTGTTCGATCCTGTTATGGCGGAAGAAGTCGTCCGGCCGTTGCTGTCTGATCCAGGAATCCCAATGAGTACATTGATCTATAAGATCGTCAGAGACGAAGAGATAACCCATCCCAACGCAGTGAAAACGGTGATGGACAAGGATGGTTATGCCATCTATTTCTCACGATCGACCATTCCTCACTTTGGAGTCCCGGACGTCGAGCCCGTGTACTACAAGCATCACGGGATTTATGCATACCGTAACGATTTCTTGCAGGTATTTGCGAAGCTTCCCCGCGGAATCCTGGAACAGGCCGAAAGATTAGAACAACTTCGAGCACTTGAAAACGGATACCGTATCAAGGTGGTAATAACTGACAAGGATTCCATCGAGGTCGACACCCCAGCAGATTTGGCTCGCGTCCGAGAAACTTATGCAAAGATGATTTGACAAAAAATACAGATAGATGTTAGTTCCTACCTAGTGCTTGCAACATAAGTCCTCAACGATCTCGGGGAGGCGCATGGATGGTTAACTGATTATAACTTGGAGGAAAATCCGGCACGTGAGTAGAGAAGATAACGTTAAAATTGAAGGAACAGTCGTAAAAGTCCATTCAGGTGGAATGTATCAGGTTGAAACGGACGACGGTAGAAGTATAAGAACCAAACTTTCGGGCAGAATGTCCAGATACCGAATAAAAGTACTCCTGGGTGACCGTGTAACTGTGGCTCTTTCGCCTTATGATCTTTCCCACGGCCTCATAGTCTATCGTGGCAAGTAAAACTCTCGAAGTGACGCCCCCCGAACCGTGTGATGCCTCCAAGAAGCCTTTGAATCGACCAGAGAAGTTGAGACAGCTTTGTACTTCGCATCCTTTTTCTCCGCTGGGGCATAGGACGTAGGTTGGATTTATGGAAATCATTTTTTTAGGCACCGGTAGCGCGTGGAGTGTCCCTGAGCACTCCTGTGAATGCACGATATGTCGTAAAATGAATACCCTTGGCGAACACCGTACCCGAACGTCGCTTCTGGTGAAAGGCAAGGAGACTATCTTGGTGGATTGTGGACCGGATCTTGGTTTCCAGATGAGGAGATCGCTTATGCCGCGGCCGGATGCGGTCATAATCACACACGAGCATGGCGATCATTTCCTGGGAATGGACGATCTTGTAGCTTTTCGAAGATCGGTCCCGCGGGAGGAGTGGCAACCTGTTCCTGTCTATGCCACTGAGAAGTCCTGGCAAGCCATTGAGCTACGATTCAGCTATTTGATCGGTTCTTTAATAGTGAAAAGGTCGGCGGTCCCGGGGATTCCACTGGAAGGAATCAATACTCGGATTACCCCGTTTAAGACATTTCATGGGCCTTCAGCGGCCGGTTCCGTCGGTTATGTGCTGGAAGACAATGGCGGAAGCAACAAGCCGTTGAAACTAATCTACACTTCGGACCTGATCCGCGTGGAAGAAGAAATCCCGGCGCTGTCAGACCCTGACATTGTGGTGATCCAGTCTCACTGGCTCAATGAACCGCGGGAAAATCGTCCGAACCATATGAGCTTCCAGCGAGCTATCGATTACATTAAGAGATGGAAGCCGAGGCTGGCCTCATATCTCGTGCACATGTCCGATGCAGACCGAGTCTCAGGAGATCCCTGCAACAATTTTTTGAAGAAATTGGAGCCTTTGTCGCCATTGTCAGATCCATCCACAGGCGAACCTTACCCGATACCTACTTGCCAATCGGAGTGGCAGGGCATCGTGGATAGAATCTGCGGAGATTACGATGTCCCGGGTCGAGTGTTTGTATCGTATGATGGTATGATTATTCCTGATGCTTGATATCACCACAGGATTTCTGGGCGAGCAGGACAAGTCCGTTCGTGGTTTCGCATGTATAAATGCCTGGACGTAACCGTACTTCGAGGTGTGTTCATGGATGATGATGCAAAAGAGAAAACAGCGCAGGTGGCAAGACTCTATTTTGACGATTTTCCTGACGAAAGACCGTTCGATCTTTGGCGCTCCTTTGATAAGGGTATGGCTCGTGAACTTTCCCTATTTATAACGGGGAGGATGTACGGAAGAGAACGCATTCCTCATCCTACTCGCCAACTGATCACAGTGGCGGCTTTGACGGTTCTGGGCAGAACGGAAGAGCTGAAGCTCCACATCTACGGAGCATTGAATGTCGGATGCAGTCCGGAATATGTGGCTGAAGTAATCTTCCAGTGCGGAATCTACGGTGGAATGCCGGTAGTCAATCAGGCTTTAAAGGTGCTCAGAGAGGTGCTTCAGGAGAAGGGGCAGTGGCCTCTGGAAGATCGTAAAGATTAAAAGGGTAGGGGGACCGACGTCAAACCCCGTGGGCGTAGGAAACGAGCCATCGAACTCTCATCGGCGATTTCAGAAATTAAGGGTTATTCAGGTCCGGCAGACATCTCATCAGTCGTCGAGGGTGAACTCGAACTCATCGCCCATGTCCTCAAGATCGAGTTCTGCCTCTCCCATGGCTTCTCCACCCAGCTCGGATTCTGATGGTCCTGCCGAATCCCGGGCCTTGTAAGCACCCGACGAACCACTGAAGAACTCGTCGAAATCCACCTCAGGCGGGTCTTGATGGATTCCGAGCCTACCACGCACAGATGAGAGATCCTTGCTGCATTGCGGACACGCAGCGTTGTAATCGAAGCTTATGTAACCACACTTTTCACACTTCAATACTCACCTCCGGAGTTACCGAACGTCCTGTCTACAAGATTAACATGAACTACTTGATAAATCAAGTAATGTCCGGCGCGAGACCTATCGAGCGCTTATCCGAGAAACTCCATCTGCGGACAATATTGGCGCTGTCGTTGATTTTCTTGCTGCTGGGCTGTGCCAGCGTGCCTCACACCGGACGACGGCAGTTCAACATGGTATCTGATAGCCGTCTCGATGCAGTGGGTCTACAAGTCTTCAATGAAATAGTGACACATGCGCCGCAATCCACGGACCAACGCTTGACTGAAATTGTGGAAAAGGTGGCCCGCCGTGTTGCCAAGGCCGCGGAATCCATTGACAAACCGGGGTTCAAGTGGGACATAAAAGTGATTGATGATGATAGTCCCAACGCGGTTTGCTTACCGGGAGGCAAAATTATCGTGCAATCGGGCATATTGCCATATGCCAAAAATGAAGCAGGCTTGGCTGCCATCATCGCTCACGAAGTCGCCCATGCCGTCGCAAGACACAGTGGAGAGCGGCTAAGCCAACAAATGGCGCTCCACGGGGCCTTGAGTGTCGGCGGCGAGATGCTCAAGAAAAAGGAGGGCGAGGCCTTGAGCAACAGCGCCAAAATTTTGCTTGGCGTTCTGGGCATAGGCGGAACAGTGGGAGTGGTTCTCCCGTATAGTCGGGTTCACGAGTTCGAAGCAGACAGAATCGGCCAAATTTACATGGCCCGAGCCGGATACGACCCGGCGGAAGCGCCGCGCTTCTGGGAGAGAATGTCGAAAATCAATAAGCCTCCGATTCCGGTCTGGCTATCAACACATCCGGCCGACGAGGATCGTGTCAGAAAGTTGAGGGAGTTTCTTCCAGAAGCACAAAAAGTATATAGCGAAGCAACCGTGAAATACGGAATCGGCAACGCGCTCGAAACAAAGAGAAGCGTAGAATAGAAAGCAAGATCATGAGAACTGAAACCGGAAAAATCAGGGCGTTCATCGCAATAGAACTGCCGGACGCAGTCAAGGAATTCCTCGAAGACATCTCTTCGAAGTTGAAGCAGTGCAGGGCGGACGTGAACTGGGTCAGACCGGAACGAATACACTTGACCCTGAAGTTCCTCGGCAGTGTGAGCACCGACCTCATTCCAATTATCCAAGAGCGCCTGCTTCCGGTTTTCAGCGGGCAGAGACCAATTTCTCTGCAAGTTGCGCGGCTGGGCGCCTTTCCCGGATTGGCCAGACCTCGCGTTATATGGGCTGGCCTCGACGATCCGGACAGGTCCGTTGGCGGATTGGCGTCGAGTCTTGAGCAAGTTCTCGAACCGCTAGGTTTCAAGCCTGAAAAAAGACCCTTCAGATCGCATCTGACACTGGGACGAGTGCGCTCGAACAGGAATTCCGGTGAGTTGATGGAAACTGTGCGCCAATTCATGGACATTTCGGGTCCTTCGTTTGTAGCAGACCACGCGGTTTTGTTCGAGAGCGTCCTTAAACCGTCAGGCGCGGAATACTTTGCCATTTCTCGATTTGTTTTCGCTCAATCTTGATCCGGATCAAAACTTGGCCAAAGATCTTTGCTTCGGAGCGCTCTCTGCTCTTTCCACGAATCGTGGACTTCCTTGGGGATTGACCTCGGCGTGGGCAAAGTGTAAAAGCATCACGTCCGAACAGGCTTTATCAAGGCAAGTCGATGATCGGTCGCTTAACGATAACCGGATTACTCGTTTTCACTTTTTTCCTTTCGGGATTTTGGATCAGCGCTGACCTGGCCTCAGAAGGTGTTCTCTTGCCTGCGGCGGTCGGCGTGAAAATGAAGGAACATTCTCCATCTATAAACAAACCGGGCCAAACATCTGTGCCTGACTTGCCCGTACGGGATGAGGACCTGATTGCCGAAGAGAAGCTCCCGAGCCCGCCTGATGATCCATGCCTTCCGCCGTTGTACAAAGATTGGCGCGAGTTCAGCCTGAATTATTTGGACCAACACCCCGAGGCGAAGGGCTCAACATTCAGGATCATAATTGATCGCTCCACTTTTCGGCTCACAGCGGAATGCAGTAGGCAGGATGGGGCGGTGGATGAAGTCTACGAATCGGATGTGGGGTTGGGCGACATGAATTCACCCACACCGGCCGGTCAATTTGTTATTAACCATGTCTACTGCTATCCCGATGTCATGTTTTTCGGCTGGAAAAATCAGCGGGTCCCGGCCCTTTATAATGGATTTTTTGCTCCGTTGCTGCTCTGCGATGAAGCAGGTCGCTGCCGGCGTTACCGTGAACTCGGCATTCATGGTTTCGAGCCATCCGCGCGTCCTGATCCAAGGAATATCAGACCCGAAACGTCCGGCGCCGTCTCCGGGGGGTGCATCCGTCTGCCGGACCCGTGCCGACTCAAATACACCCTAATAAGCATGGTGGGTGTCGGGGATTTGAAAAAAGATGATAGAGGCTTTTATTACTGGCTGAATCGGCCCGTCGAGGTCCTGATTGTGGGCGAATATCCCGGTGGGGAAGAGTACTTCAATGTTGTGTCGGCTTTTGAAAAAGGTTTGTCACATGTACAGGATGGTTTGAGAAGCTTCCTCGACATGTTTAGCCCCGCGGATAACAATAATTGATGTCAAACGTGTGATTTCTTCGTCCGAGATTGGCTGACAAAGCGCATTTGTAGCTTTTTGGGTTCTACAAAAGGCCATCGGACCTTTCCTGACAAGCTAAGAGGACTTGCATCATTCATAACCCATTCAACCAGCCCCGGCGCGTCAGCGGCGGTCGAATTTCGACCGCCGCGAACTGGGGGAAGAGATTGGGCATGAAGAAAAGCCCGATAAGTCAAATGACCTCGTCCCTGGATGGGGGGGTTATGGGGGAGGGAGGGTGTCCATCCAGGGGAGAGGCCTCGATTCGAACCTTCGGCTTTCGCCGAATGTCGTTCTCACAGTTCAGGAATATAAGGGATTCCAGCATGAAAGTCAATATAATACTTTAAGAAATAGCTCCATTAGACTATAATTATTGATTATATATGGCACACTAATCTTAAGACGTTGATCTTCCGCCAATTACCGTCCCGCATTTAACACGCGGTCCCCCAATATGCCGACATTCAGTTGATTCGGCATTAAGATCGGAACTCTTGATGTGATTCTCTAGGGGCTAGGACATAAGGTCTTTGATGGTAAACAAAACAGTCAGAACACTCAGCGCTGCCAGCACTAGAACCGTTACCCAGCATATGACGTTCAGTACCGGTCCATTCTTGTGTTCTCTCATCACGCGGGCATCGTTAATTAGCAGCAGCATGAAGAAAAGGACCGCGGGCAGAACCAAACCGTTGATCACCTGGGAGACAAACATGATTGTTACCAGAGGAGCGTTCGGGATCAGAATAATAGAGCCTGAGAAGAATATTATGAAGCAGTACAGTCCATAGAATTGGGGAGCTTCCGAGAATTTCTTGTCGAGACTCGATTCCCACCCAAAGGCTTCGCAGACGGTGTAAGAGGTGGACAAAGGAAGGATGGCGGCTGCGAACATGGATGCGTTAAACAGACCGAATGCAAAAAGCCAGGTGCAGTAAGAGCCGGCTAATGGGCGCAACGCCAGGGCGGCTTCCTCGGCCTTTTCCACCTGGATTCCGGCTTTGAACAGGGTCGCTGCACAGGTAAGGATTATGAAAAAGGCCACCACACTCACCGCAATCGAACCTATCACTACATCCAATCTCGCCGCGCCCAGGTCTTTTGCCCCCAGGCCCTTGTCAACCACAGCGGATTGCAAATAAAACTGCATCCACGGCGCGATTGTCGTGCCCACCAGTGCGGCAAGCATAGCCAGAAATGCAGTCTCAACCTTGATGGTTGGCGTGCCTATTGCCTGCACAACATCAACCCAGTCCGGCTGAGCCAAAAACCCGGTGACTATGTATGCGACATAGAAGACGCACGCTACGAGGAAGACTTTTTCAACAGACCTGTATGTTCCTTTAACTGCAAGCCACATGAGAAAGAAAATGCTCAGTGGAACAGCTATGTATCGGGATATCCCAAATATTTCCAGAGATGCAGCAATCCCGGCAAAATCCGACAAGGAGTTCCCCAAATTGGTAAGCACCAGCACTATCATCAGGTAGAATGTGATTTTGACGCCGAACCGCTCCCGAATCAGATCAGACAACCCTTTGCCCGATACTACGCCCATCCTGGCATTCATCTCCTGGATGATCACTAGGATAAGGGTGATGGGGATCATGGACCAGAGCATAGTTAGGCCGAACCGAGCACCAGCCAGGGAATAGGTGGTAATACCGCCTGCATCGTTATCCACATTGGACGTAATAAATCCCGGCCCCATAAGAATCATGATGCCCCAGAAGGCTACCCAGCGTCTCCTGATGACTCCTTTCAGGGCCGGCGAATCAAGCCATTTTGGGGCTGCTGGCATTATCTGGTCTCCAAGGCTTATTTCCCGAGATGGGGCGCCAGGATTTCCTGAAGAGCTTTGAATCTGATCACGCCCTTGATGCGGTTTTCTTCATCCACGACCGGTATTGCCCGAAACCCGTACTTTGCAAACAAGTCGGCCAGGTTTTCTGCTTCATCGTCAAGCTTGGCTGTGATGAGCCTTGTAGTCATGATCCTCTCTAAAGGGGTGAATATTTCATGTGCCAGGAGTTCTCTCAGATTTACGACGCCAAGAAGGCGCGATTGTTGGTCCACTACGTACGCGTAGTATATGGCGTCGATCTTGTCCACGTTCTGCCTTATGTAGGCGAGGGCATCCACTACGGTCTTATCTGGAGCAAGGGCAATGAATTGGGTGGTCATGAGACCTCCGGCCTCATCCTCCTCGTGAACCAACAAGTCCTTGACTTTTTCCTCGTATTCGTCGTCGAGCTCTCGTAAAATGCCCGTGGCTGTCTTTTCCGGTAGATCGGCAATCAGGTCTGCTGCTTCGTCCGGCGACATCTCTTCAATGACGTCCGCCGCAGTCTCGGGTTCCATTTTGTCTATAATGGAGACAAGGACTTTGGGGTCCACCTCTTCAAGAACGTCTGCCAAGACGTCTCGGCTCAAAGCCGCGACCACAGCGGCCCGCTCATGAACGTCCATATCTTCTATTATGTCGGCGAGGTCCGCTGGGTGCAAATCAGCCAACCGGCTTTGGGGCACTTGTAACCTGAGTCTGTCTGGGTCGGCAAGAGGTTGGACATAGTTCCACGAGATGAATCTTTCCCTGATGGTGTGATCAAAGAACCATTCAAAAAATCCCTCAACAGCGTTCTCGAATCCGAGGCGCCTCAGCAGGCCCCTTAGACCGACATCAACTTGCGCGAGCGTCAGCTTGCCGTTAAGCCTCGAAAACTGAAGATCATTCACGCGGACTACCTTAGCGCCGTTAATGTCGACGATTTGTTTGTCCAGAAGGACTTCTCGCAAGAAAATTTGTGAGGAAGGAAAGGGTTCATTGACAACAAGAGGGACCGACTGCGCTTGGCTTTGCAAGGTGATGCCTGAACTCTCGATTGAGGAGACCTCATTCCAGAAGACGCTAAAGCGTTCCTTCGACCATGGGCGGCGCCAAACCAATTTCACTACTTCAGGTTGGGGGAGATCAAGATCGACCACCAGGTCACAGGTTTTGCCCAGAACCGTCCCCGTGGAAGAAAATACTTTTCTACCCAGTAATTGGCTGAGATAACATGGATCAAGGCGAGAGTCAGCCAACCCGACCTCCAGGTCCCAAACAGATTGTTCTGGCTAGATCGAGGAAATTTCCGGGATCTAAGAAGTTTCGTTTTGAAATAGAGACCGCTGTGACAAGCGGAGCAAATTATATATCAAAACGGACCGCTTTGAAATCTTTTCCGCCGATCTCGTGAATGCTTCTTCGCTATTCAGTACAGGCAAAACGTTGTCTTCGGAAGCTCAGGAAGAACACTGGGGACTCTGTGCCCCTGGTTCCTTTCAAGTCCGGAAGCCGGTTTGTCGCGTTTACCCGTACGGAACAGCGAAGAGCTGTAAAATGACTTTGTCATCTGCTTCAAGCCTTCATCGCCCACCTGCACAGAAGGTTCAGGCTCTGGAGAACAAGAACAGGCACGCGTGCAGCAGGAAAAAGAAAGGCTGCCGTGACCACGGCTGTTTCTAGAAGCAGTTGGAAAGACTCGACGTCATGGTTTGGTTTCTTCAGGATCATCGTTCACCTCCCTGGTGGGACCGCGGTGCTCGCGGCAGGAGGCGAACTAGCACATCAGGCTAGGGAACGGTTCCCCTCAGACACCGCGTATCGCGCGCACGGTCTTTGAGTGTGTTTGTGTCGTGCAAGGCCCCCCCTTGCTTTGTTCCGAAGCAACTAGGGCCGTCAGAATCGTCCATCTCTCCTTCTCCGAAACTCCTATACATAGGTTTGGTTAAAACTCTGTTAGTCTAGGCCATCTTTGAGTCATGTCAACCAAAAAAGTTCCTAATGAACGGCTGCTTGCCTTGTGAGCGCTTGACGGTTCCATATCTTCTCATGAATCCTCGCCTCTCTGCGCATGTCGCAGGGGTCGTGACCGCATACGGGACATTCCGGCTCAAGACAGGGGTCCAAATGGATGAGAAGATCTGACATCCCCTTGAAGTGTTTGTCGAAAATTGCTTCCAATTCCTTTACTTCACTATGGCCTTCGTCCAATGTCAGCTCTTTTGGAAGAATTAAGTGGAAATCCACATGGACTGTTTTGCCGGACCTCCAAGATCTGAGTTGGTGAATGTCAATCCAGATATCCTTCTTGTGACGAGAGAGCAGGTCACAGATTTCGTCCAATAATTCGGGATCTGACGTGTGCATAAGTTCTCCAAATCCCTGACGAACGAGCTTGACCCCCCAGAACACTATATTCAGCCCCGCGAGGCAAGCAATGATTCCATCGAATCGAAACCATCCGGTGACGTACACCAGCACCAAACCTACCAGCACCGCACCCGAAGTGTAGACGTCAGTGAGCAGATGCTTCCCATCGGCCTCAAGCACGAGTGATTTTGTCCGCTTGCCAGTCCGTAGAATCACCAGACCAAGCACGAGATTGCCCACACTCGCCATCAAAAGGAAGAACAGTCCGCTTCCAAGACGCGGAAGGTCCTGTGGATCCAGGATCTGCTTCATTCCCTCAATGAAGATCCCCACGGCGGCAAAGAGTATTAAGGCCCCCTCAAATCCGGCGGCAAAGAATTCGATCTTGCCATGACCGTACGGATGGCTTGCATCGGCAGGTTTCGCAGAAACCACAACGCTGCCAAGACCGAAGCCGCTGGCAACAACATTAATGATGGATTCGAGCGCATCCGAGAGAATTGCCGATGAGCCGGTTATCCAGTAACCGCAAAACTTCAAACCCATCAAACCGATACCCACGATGAAGGCTGTCAGCATGACGTTAAAATTTACTCTAAAGTCCGCCTGTTGTTCGGAGCTTATAGCCGATTCAGAAGGTCTGTTGTCTTGCTGACAGGCTGTGAACGTTTGGTTTTCCACAATAAGTCCTCATCGCGGACGGCAACGGAAATTTTGCCGTCCCGCTAAATGGCGCCCTGAGTCCCGATTTTCGGGGTAGAATGGGCCGTTTTCACAATTTTACACCATCGTAACTCCTAACTTATCGTTTTGTCATGCCTTTTTTTGTTCGACGAGCCGTCTCAAGTGCGGTACCTCTCCAATGAACAGACGCGGCAACGCGAGTCCTGATGATCTACGCATTTCCTTATACTCAGGGCTCTCCATGGCTCGGATGCTTCACCGTGGCTCCCGGGCAGACTTCGGTCCGTTTGCGAATGCCTGGCTCGCTCGTGCCCACAGTGTGTATCTCACGTCCTCGTCTGAATTCTTGCGTGATACGCCCGAGGCAGGAGCCGTATACGGTCAATCTGCATTGTGAAAGTTTTCCCGCAAGAACTCTAAGAGTACGAAGATCTTTTCCGTTGAGCCCAGAAAGAATTGAGGCATAATATGGGACGTTGTTCTTAACGTCATTGGTGGGAGAGAAGGATGCTTCTGAAAAAACAGCTTGAGGTGATGCTCGCGGATGCGCCTGGTGAACTGGCGAAATTAACTGCATTGCTCCAGGACGATCACATTAACATTGAGGCCATGAGTATCCAGGATGCCAACGAATATCTGAAGGCGCTCTATGACGTCCGCGGTCAAACGGGCCGTAGAGTGGCCCAACGGGAGTACTATGAAGCGATTCTCAAAGAGTCTGCCAAGTATTCCATGGTGCGCCTGATTCCGGACAACCCGACAAAAGCTGTGGAGGTGCTCACCAAAGGTGGATATTCGGTGAAGACGCACGATGTAGTTTGTCTTGTCTTGCAGAACAGGCCGGGAATGTTGCATGAGGTCTCAAGAAAACTCGGCGACGCAGGAATCAATATCGCCTACACTTATGGTTCAGGATTTGCCGATAGTGAGTCGGCGCTCTTCATCTTCCGCGTCTCGGACGTGGAGGGGGCTTTGAAGATATTCGGCGCCTAGAATCCGTGATATGGCAGCCACCGGCTGCGTCCGGACAAGCACCACCGGCATATGGGCGCCGGCGAACTCAGAGCGATGCAAGGCCGTGCGGTGAAGTGGCTCACCTGTTTAGGGTCCGATAAGATATATTATGTTAACTCGTAGCTATCGGCGTCGAAAACTTCGCTTGACAAATCTCGCTCCTCTTTTCAAATTCCTCACATGACCGACCATCCTGCCCACAATCCGAAACCGCTCCTCAGTGTCGCTGTTATCGCCCGCGACGAGGCTGATCGTATCCCTCGCCTGCTCGCAAGCGTCGCGTCGGCCGATGAGGTGGTCGTGGTGGACTCCGGAAGTTCAGACGCGACGGTGGAAATATGTGAATCGAGGGGAGCGCGAGTCATCCATCACGCCTGGATGGGCTACCCAGCCCAAAAGCAACTGGCCATGGACAACACAAACGGGGAATGGGTCCTGCATCTCGACGCGGATGAGGCCCTGTCTGACGAGTCAGTCTCCGAAATACTGAACGCGATCAAAACCGCCGCTCCGGAGATCAAGGGTTTTACCATGCCGAGGCTGAGTCGCTATTTGAATCGTTGGATTAGACACGGGGGATGGTATCCGGATAGAAAGCTACGGCTCAACCGCCGGGGGTGTGCGCGTTGGGTTGGAGACAACCTTCACGAGAGACTCGAAGTTTCCGGAAAAGTCGAGGACCTGAAGCATCCCCTTCTTCATTACGTATATCGAGACATATCCGACCAGATCAAGACGATTGATCGGTTCTCCGGCATCTCGGTTGAAAATCGACTTGGTCCGGCCTCTTGGGCCTACGTGGTATGGGGATTGTTCCACGCGGCCGGCAAATTTCTTGAGTGCGCCGTCTGGAAACTGGGGATATTGGACGGGATCCCGGGATTGGTCATTGCGGTCAATAGCGCTTTCTATGTCTTTCTGAAACATGCAAAAGCCTGGGAAAAAGGACTTGCAGACAATGATGAACGGGCGCCTAATTTATGAAGATAGCCTTGGCCGTTGAAAATTTCAGCCGACACGCAGGCGGCGCCGAAACTTATGCTGTTGGTCTGGCCGAGACCTTGGTACGGGAGGGTTTTGACGTTCACCTATACGGTTATTCGTGGGATGGTGAACCTACTAAGGCCGTGTTTCATCGAATTCCTCGTCTTCCCCCTTGGATACCGCCCTCAATAAGACTGCTGGATTTTGCTTTGCGGCACAGAAGAATGACAGCGAAGGAACGCTTCGATGTGATCCTGGGTTTCGGTAACACTTTGATAATGAATGTTTATCAGAGCCACGGCGGAGTTCATTACATAAGTAATATTCGCAAGCTTCAGGCCGTTTCCAACCCTTTATTCCGTTTTATCAAGAAATTAGCGCTCTTCGCTGTCCCCAAGTATCACGTGAGGGCCTGGATAGAATCAGCGCCCTTCCGAATGAAGCAACGCCCAGTAATCATTGCTATTTCAGAGATGGTTCGTCAGGACATGGCTGACTATTTCAGGATCGACCGTGATGAGATAAGGCTCGTGTACAACGGCATCGATTATGCCAAATTCGGGACCCTTCAGCCGGAGAGACGTGAGGCCCTAAGAAGAAAATGGGGTTTTGATAGAGAAATTCTATTCCTCTTCATGGCTTACGATTTCCGTAAAAAGGGCGTTCGGTACTTGGTCGAGGCTTCCGCGAAGCTCCGGCGGAAGGCCGGAGCACGCCCGTTCGGTGTGGTAGTCGTGGGCGGTCCCCCTACCCTCCAGATTCGTGGCATGGTCAGGCGACTTGGTTTGTCAGATACTGTGGTCTTTCCGGGGGCTACTCAGGAGCCTGAAGCGGCGTACCAGGCTTGTGATGTGTTCATCCTGCCAACATTCTACGACGCATGTTCGTTGGTGGTGTTCGAGGCCATGGCAACCGGTTTGCCCGCAATAACAACGGTATTCAATGGAGCCGCCGGCATAATCACCGACGGAATGGACGGCGCGGTGCTCAACGACCCGAGAAACACGAACGAAATGGCTGAAGCAATGGAACGTTTCTTGGACAAAAGAGTCCTGGAGGATGCGTCCGCGGCTGCCAGGCTAACTGCTTCCAATTACACCATCGAGAAAAATCATCGCCAAATCATTGACATTTTCCGAAACGTTACCGCCTAGTCCAGCGGGTCACGCCATCAGGGCAGCCCAATTACTCGTGAAGGGACTTGAAATGGTTTGCAAGGGCTTCCAGCAATCCATCAATCGTATACTTCGCTGCCTCCACGTGAACCGGGAGGCCGTTTGCCTTTAGAGTCTGGGATGTTACAGGACCTATGGACGCGACGATAATCCCATCCAGGAGTCGGAGCGCATCGTTATCTCCTAGCATTCCAATAAGATGAGTCACAGTGGATGAAGAAGTGAACGTCACCGCGTCCACGAGTTTTTCCTCCAGGATTTTACGAACTTTGCCTGTTTCGGCATCTTCGGGCTGCACAGTGCGGTAAACCGCGACTACTTCCACCTGCCCACCCAGGTCCGTCAAGCTTTGCGGTAGCACATCGCGTGCTTTTTCCGCTCGAGCAATCAAGAAGCGCTTGCCTGAAACATCATCCCGCGGAAAGAGAGCCAATAATCCCTCGGCTGTAAACTCTTCAGCCAAACGATTCACCCTGAGCCCCCGTTCGCGCAGCGCACGCGCTGTGATCGGGCCGATGGCCGCGATCCTAGGGCCTGCCATGTCCCTGATATCTTCGCGAAGCTCGTGAAATCGCCTAAAAAAGTGCTCAACTCCGTTGACCGATGTGAAGACCAGCCAATGGAACGTGCTAATCCTCTGAATAGCATTGTCGAGCGGGCTAAAATCCAAGGGAGGCAGAATCCTTATCGTAGGAAAGAGAACCGCTTCGCCTCCCATCTCATTAATCGACTCTGCCATTTTCCGGGACTGCTCGCGGCTTCTGGTGACCAGAATCCTCTGTCCGAACAGAGGCTTACGCTCGAACCAGCCAAGTTTGTCGTACAGAGAGACCGCGGAGCCTACAACCAGTACTGCCGGGGCACTGATTCCCTTGCGTTGAGCTTCAGCGTGAATTTCCCCGAGTGTAGAGGTCACGGAAATCTGTCTTGGTGTTGTGCCCCATCGGATAAGAGCTGCCGGGGTATCGGAAGACTTGCCGCGCCGAATCAATGAGCTGGAAATGTTGGAAAGGTTCTTTACTCCCATCAGAAAAACCAGTGTACCGGGATTGTGGGCCAGAACGTCCCAGTCAATGGCCGAATCACCTTTGGTCGGGTCTTCGTGACCTGTGATGAAGGTCACCATTGATGCGTGATCTCGGTGTGTTACCGGGATACCGGCATAGGCCGGCGCAGCCACTGCGGACGTTACTCCGGGGACCACCTCGAACGGGATGTTCGCGGCGGCCAATATTTCGGCCTCCTCCCCTCCCCTCCCAAATACATAAGGATCTCCGCCTTTTAGGCGTGCCACCTTCTTGCCTTCCTCGGCCTTCCTCACAAGCAACTCATTGATCTTCGGCTGCTCGAGGGTGTGGTCACCTCCTTTTTTCCCGACATAAATCAGTTCTGCTCCGGGCTTGGCCTCCTGTATCAATCGTTCGTCAGCGAGATAGTCGTAGATGATTACATCCGCATTGCGGATCCTCTCCAATCCCTTCACCGTTATCAGTCCGGGATCGCCAGGGCCCGCTCCCACAAGATATACCGTGCCCGCTTGCCCGCATTGAATTTCAGTTTTTGTATCCGAGCTCCTCATAGAAATTCGGACCTTCAAATGATATCCATCGTCGGCCCCGGCTCCCAACTGTCCGACAGTACGCTCTTGAGAAGAGCGTCCGCTCCCTTTTCCAGCAAGGCATCGGCTGACCGGATGCCCACGGCGATGTCTCCTCTAGGGCCGAAAAAGACTTCTCGCAGCATGGGGTTCCCGTCCGGGTGGACTACGGCAGCGTCGATTTTAATTTGTTTTCCGTCCGAGACGCAATATGCAGCCATAGGGACCTGACATCCGCCCCCCATCCTCTTGAGGAAAGCCCGTTCAACGCGTATGCATTCGGCGGTCTGCGGATGATTCAATGCGGCTACCGCATTGTTCGTTTCGGTGTCGCCGGTTCGCGTTTCGATGGCTAGAGCCCCCTGGCCTATCGCAGGAATAATAACATCCGGCTCGATGTACTCGGTTACCCTGTCCGAGAAACCCATGCGCTTTATCCCTGCCGCGGCCAGAATTACTCCGGCCAAGTCCTCGGTTTCCATTTTTCTCAGTCGAGTGTCCACGTTTCCCCTTAAGGAAATTACCTCAATGTCCGGAAACCGATGCAGCAGAAAAGCCTTGCGTCTTAGGCTGGAGGTCCCAATTCTTGCGTTGGGCCGCAGCTCTTCGAGCCGAGATCCGTCGCGGGATATGAACACGTCCCGAGGGTCCTCGCGTTCAAGTACTGCCGCAATATGAAGCCCTTCCGGCAACTCTGTGGGCAAGTCTTTCATAGAATGAACCGCCAAATCTACCCTGCCATCGAGAAGCGCGTCTTCAATCTCCTTTGTAAAGAGTCCCTTTCCACCGATCTGCGCCAGGGGTGTATCAAGAATCTTGTCTCCCCGCGTCTTGATGATTGTCAACTCGGTCTTCGCCCCAGAAAGCTGCTTTTCTATGGCCGAGGCTACGTACTCGGCCTGCCGGAGCGCCAAAGCACTGCCCCTAGTTCCTATGGTAATCTTCATTCTTCGCGTGGTTCTTCCTCCGGTCGGAGGCGATCATTGGGCAGCCCGTTCAGATTGAAGAGTCTTTGCACCGTGTCCAGATACGTGTTCTGCCGACTGGTCATTCCGGTTTTTTTCAAAAAAGAGATCGGGTCATGGGCTATTTTGTTTACGATGGATCGTGTAATAAGCTCCACGGTCTCCCGCTCAGCAGGGCTCAGACTTGAGAGCCTGCCGTTCAACCTGGTCAATTCCGCAGTGCGAATGGTCTCCAGCTTGTCTTTCAGAGCTATGATGGTGGGTGTGGAGTGGAGGGACTTAGTCCATTTCATGAACTTCTCAGCTTCCTCGTCGACTATGTCCTGCGCCTTCCGAGCTTCATGGCTCCTTTCCCCAAGGTTCTCCCGGACCACAGCTTGGAGGTCATCGATATTATAGAGATAAACACCGTCTATGTTGTTGACCTCGGGCTCGACATCGCGGGGTATAGCGATATCGATGAGGAAGATCGGCTTGAATCGTCTCAGCCGCATTACTTTGCGGACTTGATCAGTGTTAATCAACGGTTCGCAACTTCCAGTGGAAGTTATAACCACATCCGCGTCAACAAGACCTTCTTCCAGGCTGTCCATTGGAGCTGCGCGGCCTCGGAGGTCCCGAGCCAGTGCGCAGGCATTTTCGTATGTGCGATTAAAAACGAGCACAGACTTTTCCACTTGACCGGCAAGATGACGGGCCGCCAGTTCGGCCATTTCACCAGCACCGATAATGATCACGGATTTCTCGCGAAGGTTCCCCAATATTTTCTTGGCCAGCTCCACTGCTACGTACGCGACCGAAACGGCAGCCAGTCCGATGCCTGTTTCAGTGCGCACCCGCTTTGCCGTGAAAAAAGCCCGGTGCATGAGTCGGTTGAGGATCGAGCCCGTAGCATTGGCATTTGCAGCACGGCTATAACCTTCCTTGACCTGACCCAACACTTGTGGCTCGCCCAGCACCATGGAATCAAGGCTGGAAGCGACTCTGAACACGTGGCGCACAGCTTCTTCGCCTTGTTTAACATAAAGGAATTTCCGCAGAGACTCCGGATTCAACTCGTGTACAACGCCTATGAACTCTACGAGCCTCTCGGCCGCGGTCTCACTGTCGTCCACAGCCGCTATGACCTCTGCACGGTTACACGTGGATACGACTACCGCCTCTTGGATTCCATCAACGTCAAGGAGCGAACGAGCCACCTGGCCATGCTCATCTCCGGGGAAGGTAATCTTCTCCCTGATTTCAACAGGCGCGGTAACGTGATTCAATCCTATGACGAGTATCTCAGAAATCATAGCCCACCGGTGCCCATGAAGCGCCGTGCGCCCTGAAATGCGTGGTGCCCGCCAATCAGAGCGCTTACTCCCACGAATGTGAATAAAACCAGCGTAAAGCCAATGATTGAGAAGACCGCGGCGCGTCTGCCACGCCAGCCCAGGGCCAATCTCTGATGTACCATCGCCGCATACGCGAACCACGTAATAAGACTCCACGTCTCCTTGGGGTCCCAGCTCCAATAGAATCCCCAAGCGCTTCCTGCCCACAGCGCCCCTGAAATGATCCCCAGTGTGAGGAGACAGAAACCGACCGGCAGTCCGTGACGATTGATTACGTCCAAAGTTTCCAGAGATGGAAGCAGCTTGTGAATTCGTCCGATCTGCTTGGTCTTTATGAGTCTTTCCTGGAGAAGATACATGAGGCCGCTTATTGCCAGGAGAGCGAAGACTCCGTTTCCCATCAACGCCAGAACGACGTGGATGAGAAGCCACCAGCTCTTCAATATCGGGACGAGCGGTTCACGGATCTGGTAGGAGAGCGTGGACGCGAAAACCATTAATACAACGGCCATCGGTGTGGCAATGGAGCCGAATATGGGACTCGGTTCCTTGTGCGTGATTGCCAGAAAAAGGGCCACAATGATCCAGGAAAAAAGGGACAGAGCGTCAAATGCCGTGGCCAGAGGAAAAAAGCCGGAGAAGATCGCCCGATGCAATATGGACAAAGAGTGAGCCGCAAAACCTGCGAGTGCGAACCAATATCCCCAAGTGGACTGCTTGCCCGAAGAGAACACAAGAAACACGAGGTAACTTACTGAAGCGACCAGATAGAGCACAATGGCAATCTTAAAAAAGATCAGGTCCAATGCTTCATCCTTCTGGAACAAGCCTATGGGGGTCTTCTTCAATCGCTGCTTGAGGATCGATGTAGTCGGGCAAAATCGTCCTCAGGATCGCCAGCACCTTTTCTCGGTCCTTTTCTCGGAGAGCAGTCAGAACTTCCGAATCCACAATTTCCATGAAAAGCTTTCTGTTTTCTGCTGATGCGCCGCCGGCCTTGAGCACCACTTTTCTCAATTCTCCCAACACTCTAGTAAGCTCGGCATATTCCGGTCCGAAGCGCTTCTCAAGGTCCTCTCGAATGCGACGAGCAAGTGCGGGAGAAGATCCGCCGGTCGTAACCGCTATCATCAATTCGCCCTGTGTAAAGACCGCTGGCACGACAAAGGTACACAAATCCGGGACATCAGCAATATTGCATGGAATTTTCCTTGTAAGCGCGGCCTCGTGAATGTTCAAATTCACTTCCCGCTGGTTGGTTGCGCCGAAAATCAGGGCCGCTTCGGAATAACCATCCAAAAGCGAAGCGACAAAGGGCTTCGCAATCCACTCGATACGTTCTTCCCCGGCCAGTTTTTCCAGGCTCTGTTCTATTTTCGGGGAGATGACCGTGATCAGCGCTCCGGTTTCCAGGAGGCCCATTATTTTCCGTGCGGCTACCAATCCACCGCCGATCACGATCACCTGTTTTCCATCAAGGTTCATCATAATGGGGTAAAGCCGCACGTTCTTTGCTCCTAAACTCGTCGCCTTTGTTGTAGTCCGACTGCAAGTAGTGAGCTTCAATCGTCAAATATTACGATGAATCATCCTGAGAACGCGGCAGCAATACCCGCATGATCGTTCCTCGACCCGGCTTAGAGTCAACCTGGATGCTTCCCAAGTGTTCGTTCACCACGCTCTCAACTACTGCCAGCCCCATACCTGAGCCGTGGGGCAATGTGGAAAAGAACGGATTGAAAATATATTCAATATCTTCTTCTTTAATCCCCGCGCCATAATCCCTTACTTCCAGAACAGTGCTTTCACCGACGTTTCGCAAGGAAATGTCCACGGCGGCGCCTGCCGGCGAGAAGTCGATGGCGTTTTGGATCAGGCGAACAATTGCCATTCTGAGCAGGAAGGGATCAAAACTAATTGCGTAGTCCTTAGGCAGCTCATCCTGTACCCTTAAATTCACATTCTTTGCACCTGCGCTAGCCTTCATTTCGGAAACCGTGTCGTGGAGCAGATTCGAAATGTTGCCATAAGATGGATTGATTTCCGGCAGGTCGCAACACTGCTGAACTGCATCAACGACGTTTTCCAGCGTCCTTGCAGCTTCAATAATACTATTCGCGTATCGTTTGGTCGCTTCAGGATCATTTGCAGCACGCACAATGCGGCTGGCAAAACCTCCGATGGTCACTGTGGGATTCCTGATTTCGTGAGCCACGCCCATAGCCAGTTTTTGCAAGCTTCTGATCTTCTCTTTGGCCATTTTGTGTTTTTCCTGGATCAACTCTTTCTCTTTCCGTCTCAGGTTGAACACTTCCGTGACATCCTTGAGTAAAACCACGAACCCTGAAAATGACGTTTCGTGTTCACCCACGTCAACGAGGTACGATGTTGTCGCCGCCAGTCTCCTGAGGGAACCATCCGGATGGCAATAGTCCACCTCCTTGTATGCGTTTACGCTCTTTTTCGATACAGTTTCCACAAAGATTTGGTTGAGGTCTTCATTGCCGTATCCGCTGAACAATAACTTCCCTAATCCTTCGCGTAACAATTGTTCGGGCGAGTAGCCGAGCATTTCTTCCGTAACTCTATTGCAGCACAGAACATCGCCGTCTTCCCCGAGAACAAGAACGCTGTCACTTATACTTTCCAGGATGTTGGCGATAAGCAAAGGGTCTGAGGCCCCGCTGCATACAATTGAGACCAATTCAAGGTTCGGAACCACCGATCGCACTGGGAGATACCTCACACGTTAAATGATATCGGACAAAGAGACTGCAACCGGACATGGTAAGTCTTACACCATGATTTCATCCATGAAAACCGTTATCGTGAAGAACTTGCGGATGAAAAAACTTCTCCGGGTCGCTCATGAATTCTCTGTACAAGCTGTAGTGCTCGGTCAATCTGTAATCGATCTGTTCTATCGCCGCCGCGTCAAACGTTAAAATCTTGGCCCCAGGACACCCCATGATGATGGGAGAGTGTGTGGCAATGATGTACTGTTTGCGTCCGGCCCGAACGGCATCGAGAAGGATTTGCACAAATTCCAACTGACTATGAGGTGATAAAGCGGCCTCCGGTTCGTCAAGCAGGTACAGGCCGTCAAGCTGAAAGGTGTAACTCTTGAAAAAGGTCAGAAATGATTCGCCGTGTGACACCACATTAAGAGATTTTCCTCCGAAATAATGGTCGCGATCCGGATCATCAAGAATTATATCATCAAGCGACGCTGCAAAGTTGAAAAAGGCTTCAGCACGAAAATGAAAACCGTAAGAGTGGCGAGGATTCTCAGTGAGCGCGAGAAAATTTGCAAGTTGTGTCTCGTACGGGTTTTCGTGGACACGATGCGCTTTGATGCCTCCCCAGGGGAGAAGTCCGCTCTTACGGGCTATAGCATCCAGCAGCGCAGATTTTCCCGATCCATTCCTCCCCACGAAGAAAGTTATAGGCGAAGAAAACTCGATCCGGTCGGTAGAATTCAGTGCACGAATGTTGAACGGGTACAAATCATGCGTCGGGAACCCATCCGAGTTTATTTCGACAGATTTCAAGTACATAGTACAGCACCCTTCCCAAAATATCTAAGCGGACCTCTTTTCGCCGCACGGTTCGTCTGACGAGGGGCCTAATACAGCTTGAAAATCCCTGTATCGAGAAGGGTGCCAAACATGTCTTCGGCTTTAGCGAATCCTTTGAATTCTTTGCTATATTCGTCCTCGGTCTTAAAGCCCACTTCTACGAACTTATTTATATTAATGAAGAAAGCATACTGAATCGTGGGGGACATTTCGGCAGCGGAATCCCTGTTCTTGTCCACGTGCAGGTTTATGATATCGATCTGTGGAAGATCAATCGCCTGTTTATCCTTGTCCTTTAAACTCAATCTTTCCCGCAGATTGTTGGTGGCAACCCAATCTTTAGAGAGAATCATGGCAACATCGAGATCGTATTCCAGGTCCCCTCCTCCCACACAATTATGCATGGTGGGTCTGGCATAATAGGTTGTGGAGAATTCGTCGTATGATGGTGGCTTTTCGTCAAGCTTGCAGCCTTCTTTGTCCATCGAGGATATGGCCACGATGGGGCACTCAAGTTGCAAGCTCAGGTCCGCCAACTGTGCCGACGCTTCATTAACCTGGCTTCTAATATCTTCATACTGTCGACCGAGGGGGATCTTCTGAAGGTAATCGAAAAAGATCGCTATCTCACCGGACCGAAATTCGTGCATTATATTGTAAGCCTGAGCTTTGATACGGTCTATGGTGTCTTGACGGCCGGCTTCTATGACGAAAAGATTCTTGCTGTATGCCGATGAGCGCTCGATCACTCTGTTGACAAGCGCATGTCGCTGTTTTTCCTCCGGGGACACCTCGGTGAGCAGTTTCACAGGGTTCAGGTAGCATTCGCGGCCGAGAAGACGTGCTGCAAGCGTCTTACGTGTCTGTTCCCATGTATAGAAAAGCACCGGAAAATTGTTTGTTTCCGCAAGCCTGGAAGCAACATCCAGTGCGAATGTTGTCTTGCCGCGACGGGGGGGACCGGCGAGACCGTAATAAAACCCTTTTCTGATGCCCGATAGAACGTGCTCCAGACGTTCGAAAGGTTGAATGGAAAATCCTAGCAGTCTTTTGTCACCGCTGATCGGAGTGTTGGCGGTAACCCGAATCTCCTCGATTGTATCCTTCAGCGGGGTAATTCGTTTCCGTACCTTCTGTTTTTGTAGTTCTATAAGCGTTTGTATGATTCTCCCGCTGAAATCGAGAAAATCCTCCTCCCTGTATTGGCCCTTGCGCTGGCAATAACCTATCATCCGCTGGGCGAGTTTCATCGTCTTGTCCCGCAGGCTCTGATCTCTCAGTATGTCAACATAAGCGATGACTTGATCCGCCTCGGGAATATCCTGGTCCCTCAGATCGTCAAGGGCTTGTCCGATCTCCGGTGTGAACCATTGCTTCTTCTTGATAGCGCTCTCGACGGTTATCCAGTCGATCAACTGACCGGGAACCTGGCTCATATCATAGACGGTTTTGAAAATGATGCGCAAATTGGTATCGCGAAATATGTCCGGACTGAATCCGTCTCCGGTCACTCGGGTGAGCAAATAGCGGTCACTTAATAGAGCAGCAAGAACTTTTGCCTCGATCTCTGCGGACATGTTTTGTTATCTCACCTGCTAATTCAATTAAATCAAAAAGTAACATTCAGAAGCGCTTTATGTCAAGAAAGACGTCAGTTCCTAATTAACTCTTTCCCGCCCAACGCTTGAAACGGGCTATTCTTTCCACATCAAGCAGTAAATCTCCACTGGCAGAATCTTTCGGGTGGATGCGGATCCAAGGGAGCATGGATGCATTCCACTTTAATGGAAGGATCGATTTCCTTGGCAAAAGAGACGAACTCGCCCCGATGCATTTCCTTACAAGCATACTCCGGTAATTGGCGGTTCAAACGAGCCCTTTGTGTCGGGCATTCCGGCACCGAGATTATGACCTCGCCAGGTTTCCGTTCGATGTCATACCCCACGAGTATGGACCACGGAAAGTAACTGACCGCCTTGACGAAACGATCCAGACCTTTTTCCTGAATGTTGAAGCGCTTCACGATATCTCTAGCCGCCAGACTGGCAACGCGGGACCAGACCTTTTCGTTGAAATGATTAGCGAAGTCCGAGCCGTGCTCCTCTTCCAGGAAAATGTACCAGAAGGCATCTACAAGCCGATAGTGCCAGAACAAGAAATCCAAATATTGCTTCATGTCTTCGGCTTTAACAGCATCGGAAATCATTTCCATCTCCACACGCGCTTCTATTTGTCCATGATTTAGCCGATCATGAATGAATCTTCGGCCCTTGTCAATTTTTCGGTAATGGGCCAGGTTGAAATTCTGGAGTCGCTGCCCCCGGTCCTGCATATTGTTGCACACGGCAAAGATCTGCTATAAGAATCGACTCAAAGCAAATCCGCACTCCTGAAGGGAAAAGGCCGGTCATGCGCAGGTCGATCATCTTGTCAGTCACACTTGTTCTATCTTTCACTTTGCCCTCGCTTATTGAAGCGCAGCAGCTCTACCGATTGCCGGATCTGAAGTCATTCAGGCATATTACCACCGGTAATTCCGATCATGCTCCTGACATTCCAGGCAAAGAGACCATAATGGATTTTTATGCAGCACCAAGCGGAGAAATTTACACGGTCTACTCTTACAAAGGACGAAAGGTGGCTTTCAGCGTTCACTCGAATTCGGACATACAGAAGACCTATCGGATATTTATGGACATGAAGGGGGACGGCAACTTTCAGGAAATAAATCGCGGAGTTCAATGGTACCTTCCTGCCTGGGCAAAATGAAGCATTAAATATTAATAGAGGGAAGAATCGTTTAAGGGGCCTTTATGCATGAAATGGGCATAGTCCAGAGTATTATGGATATCCTGGAACAACATGCCAAGATGTACAATGCGAAGAAGGTGGTTCGAGTCAGCCTGGAATTCGGGGCGCTTACCGCGGTCTTGCCCGCGGCCGTGACTTTTGCTTTTGAAATTCTTTCAAAAGGGGGCATTGCGGAAGGCGCGGAGCTGGACATAAAGATCATTCCCATCAAAGTGCGCTGCAGGGATTGCGGTAATGAACAGATTATCGAGGATTACCGGCCTTTTTGTCCGGTCTGCTCGTCCGCCGCAGTTGACATTGTGGAAGGCCGGGACGAAATGCGTATAGTGTCCCTTGAAATAGAGGACCCTGATGGCGGAGCCTGAGATACTTTGAACTAATTGATACCATTTCACAATTGTGCAACCCGGAAGGGAAAAGATGCCGAAAAAGGAGGCACTATTTATGAAATTAAAAGGAAAAAAGGCCGCCTTACTGGCCGAGGACATGTATCAGGAATTCGAATTATGGATACCGTATTACAGGTTGAAGGAAGAAGGGGTTCAGGTAACCGTTGTCGGTTCCGGGACGGCTCCCATTTATCACAGCAAGTACGGCGTACCTGTTGAAGTAGATAAGAAAGCCTCTGAAGTCACCGCGGACGATTTCGACGCGGTGGTGATTCCCGGAGGATACGCGCCCGACAAGATGCGAATTCACCCTGAGATGGTCTCTCTGGTGAGGGATGCTTTCAATAAAGGCAAGGTTGTCGCGGCAATCTGTCATGCGGGGTGGATGCTGGTCAGCGCGGGCATCCTCAAGGGGAAAAGGGCTACGTCGTACATAGCCATTCGAGATGACATGATCAACGCCGGCGCCAAGTGGGAAGACTCCGAAATGGTGCGGGACGGCAATCTGATAACCGCTCGAAAACCGGACGATCTCCCTGCCTTCTGCCGTGCCATGATCGAGGCAATGGAGGGAAAGTAGAAGAAAGACCGGAGTCCATTGGGGCGCGAGGTTTTGCAAAATCTCGCGCCCAGCAGGACTGGAATGTCCATTCCACAATTCCCATACGGTTCGGGCGTATACGGAGAGAACGCTATAAGCTTGTCAAACGGACCTAAACAATGCTTAATGGCGCGAGTGAGTTCTGTCATGAAAGATGTTTACTTTTCTTCGAGTAACCGACGCTCACAATGGAATTGAACTCTATCAGCGGCCGAGTCGTTCTTCCCCACAATATTGTTCACGCAGAAATTTCTATTGATCCCGTAACCAAGTCCATTGTTTCGATTTCAGAGGTTAACGCCCAAAAAGAAGACGGAGCGCTAATCTTTCCCGGTTTTATCGATCTGCACGTGCATGCCAGGGAATACCCGCGACCTGAGTCCGCTGATTCACAGTCGCTTGAACGTTGGGCCGCGGTATGCAAGAAAGAGACTTTCTTGACCGCTGGTCGCGCGGCTATAAACGGAGGAGTGACCCTATTCGCGGCCATGCCCAACGATCCCACGTCCCCGGACAATCCGGTTACCTATGCTCGAAAGATTGACGTTTCCAAGTCGTCAGCTTGCCCGGTGATTCTGTTCGGATCAATGACGAAGTCCTCTGAGCCGTGGGCGGACATTCCATACAAGGTTTACCTGGATGTCGATCCGTCCGTGGTATCATTCACCAAATGGAGCGATCTCGAAACAGCGTTGAGCCGCTATGAAGGGCATCGTGTTTTTTTCCACGCTGAGGACCCGGAAATACTGAACAAGCTCAGAGGTCAAGGCGCCCGCTGGAGAACTCGGCCGCCGGAAGCAGAAGTATCAGCAGTCCGGAAAATTCTTGAACTTACGGCCAAGCTTGGACTTCACACACATGTTTGCCACGTTTCAACACAGGAAGCGGCGCTGGCGATCCAGGACTATAATCTGATGTCCAGCGGCAAAGTTAGCTGCGAAGTCACTCCGCATCACCTCTTCTTTAGCATCCAGGACGGCCGAGTACTGTCAGCGCAGTCGGGCAATGTTCCAAGATCGGAATTTCTCGAATGCAACCCGCCTCTTAGGTCTGAAGCGGACCGCCGGTTCCTGCTGGATGCTCTCAAAGAAGGAACCGTTGACCTACTGGCTTCCGATCACGCGCCGCATACTGCCGACGACAAGAGACAAGGAGCGCCGGGAATGCCTCACTTGGACACGTTGGGAGCGTTCGCCGGCTGGTTGATCAATGAATGCGGTTTTTCCGTTCAACGTGTCGCTCAGGTCCTTTCGACAGCCCCTGCCGAACTGCTTCGCAAGGACCTGAATCGACCGCATGGCGTTATCGAGCCGTCCGCGATGGCCTCTTTTACTTTACTGGACTTGAGCAGGACCACTTTGATACAAGGTGATACCATCAAAGACCGTGGTGCTTTGGAAACGCTTTGCAGGTGGTCCCCATTCGACTCGATACCGTTGCCCGCTAGGGTTCAAGGGACCATCGTGCGAGGTAAACAATATTTGTTTTGAGTCAGGGTGGTGAGTCATGAACTTCCAGGGCCGAGACATAATCTCAATGAACGATCTGACCCGGGACGAAATAGATGAAATCCTGGCGAAAGTGGAGACTGTCCGCGATCATCCGGAAAAGCATGAGCTCTGCAAGAACAAAGTCTCGGCGATGCTCTTCTTCGAGCCGTCAACTCGCACCCGCACTTCTTTTGAGGTCGCGATGCGAAATCTCGGGGGAGAGATCGGCGGTTTCTACGACGCTAATATTACATCTGCGGTCAAACAGGAGTCTCTGTGGGACACGGTGAAGATGCACGACGGGTACGGATTCGATGTCATCGTGATTCGTCACCCACTGAAGGGGGCTGCCAGACTGGCCGCTGAGGCCGCTGAAATTCCGGTGATTAATGCCGGCGACGGCCCGAATCAGCACCCGACCCAAACACTGCTCGATCTCTATTCCATCAAGGAAACCCAAGGCAAACTGGACGGGATAACCATCGCCATGGTCGGTGATCTGGCCTATGGCAGGACTGTGCACTCCTTGACCGAAGCCCTTCTGAAATATCAAGAATGCAAATTGATCTTTATCTCGCCCCGCGAGTTGATCATGCCGAGGTTCCTGGTCGAAGAATGCCAAAAGGCATCCGCCACTCAGGGGACGAGTCATGAAGAAGGCAGCCGTATCGAAGACTATATATCGCAAGTTGACGTCCTGTACATGACCAGGATTCAGACCGAGAGATTGGAAGGGGGGACGGCCCTGGCCGAGAAACTGCGGAGCATCTATCGGTTGGAGGCCGGTATGCTGAAGTCAGCGAAACCGAACATGAAAGTCATGCACCCCCTGCCCCGCGTTACGGAAATCGCCCCGGACGTAGATCGAACCACGCATGCTTACTATTTTCAGCAGGCCCGAAACGGGCTCTTTGTCCGCGAAACGCTTCTTGCGCTTATTCTGGGAGCCGTCCGATGAAAACTAGGCCGATCACAATAGCCAAAATTCAAAAAGGGATAGTTGTGGACCATATCCCGGCAGGTCATGCTTTCCAAATAGCTCAGGTATTGGGTCTCAACACTCTCGCGCGAGAAACGGGCGACATAATAGCCATCGGGATTAATTTCGAATCACCCAGCATGAAGAAGAAAGACATTATCAAGGTGGAGAATATCAGCCTAACGCGGGACATGCTCAACGTTGTCGCACTGATCGCTCCATTCGCGACGATTTCCAGAATTGACGGGGGAGAGGTGATCGAAAAACACAAGGTCGAAATACCGAGCCGGGTTGGAGATATTGTGATATGCCCGGATAGGTTCTGCATTACCAACCACGAGGAAGTCCCCGGAAAATTCCATGTAGTGGACAAAGATCCGCTGACGCTGCGGTGCCATTACTGCGAAACTCTATTTTTCGGACCGCTGATTAAGTACAAGGAAAAAAAGTAGGGGCGACTGGCCAGTCGCCCCTACCTCGGCTACTGTTTATACCAGTTCGCGTTCAAGTCCATAAGCAAATCCCCTCTAACCTCCCTTTATTAAAGGGGGGAAAGGGGGGATTTGAATGCGAAATGGTATTAGTACATACCGCCGGGAGGCATTCCTCCACCAGGCATCGGCGGCTCTTTCTCTTTCGGCTTCTCGGTTACCATTACCTCTGTGGTGAGCATGAGGCTCGCGACAGATGCGGCGTTTGCAAGGGCCAGTCTAGTGACCTTGGTTGGATCGATGATCCCGGTTTCCATGAGGTCTTCATACTTTTCGTTTTGCGCGTTGAATCCGAACGTGCCCTCTTTCTGCTTTACTTTATCCGCGACTATGGAACCGTCGTGGCCTGCATTGTTAGCAATCTGACGCAGGGGCTCTTCGAGGGCCCTGAGGACTATTTTTGCGCCGGTTGCCTCATCACCTTCAAGTTTCAGCTTTCCCACCGCGTCCAGGCATCTCAGATATGCAACACCGCCACCAGGAACAATACCTTCCTCCACCGCGGCGCGGGTAGCGTTCAGCGCGTCCTCAACACGGGCCTTCTTCTCTTTCATTTCTGTTTCGGTTGCAGCGCCCACGTTGATGACCGCCACGCCGCCAACCAGTTTGGCCAGCCTTTCCTGGAGCTTCTCGCGATCGTAATCGGAGGTCGTCTCATCGATCTGAGTTCTGATCTGCCGTACTCGTCCTTCGATCTTGTCCTTGCCGCCGGCGCCGTCCACGATTGTGGAGTTGTCTTTGTCAACCGTCACTCTTTTGCAGCGTCCCAGATCGTTAACGGTCACATTTTCCAGCTTCAAGCCGAGATCTTCAGAAATCACCTGGCCACCGGTAAGGATCGCTATGTCTTCCAACATTGCCTTTCTGCGGTCGCCAAAACCGGGGGCCTTCACTGCGCATGCAGACAAGGTCCGTCTCAAATTGTTCACCACGAGTGTAGCCAGCGCCTCACCTTCAACATCTTCGGCTACGATAAGTAGCGGGCGTCCCATTTTGGCTACGTTCTCCAACAGCGGGAGCATGTCGCGCATGTTGGAAATCTTCTTCTCGTGGATCAAAATGTAGGGTTCGTCGAGCACTACTTCCATGCGCTCCGCGTCAGTCACAAAATAGGGGGAGAGGTAGCCGCGGTCAAATTGCATACCTTCGACCACTTCGAGGGTTGTCTCCATGGCCTTGGCCTCTTCCACTGTGATAACTCCCTCTTTACCGACTTTTTCCATGGCTTCCGCAATAATGTTACCGATAGTGGAGTCATTGTTAGCCGAAATCGTGCCGATCTGAGCGATTTCTTTCTTGTCCTTGGTCGGCTTGGAGAGTTCCTTAAGCTTTTTCACTACTGCTTCCACCGCAGAGTCTATTCCTCGCTTCAGGTCCATCGGCGATGCACCTGCGGCAACCATTTTGACGCCCTCGCGGAATATGGCCTGTGCGAGCACCGTGGCTGTCGTGGTTCCGTCGCCCGCCACATCCGAAGTTTTAGACGCAACCTCTTTTAGCATTTGCGCTCCCAGGTTCTCGAACCTGTCTTCCAGTTCGATTTCCTTGGCCACGGTTACGCCGTCTTTGGTTACTGTGGGAGAGCCCCATGATTTCTCGAGGATGGCATTACGGCCCTTGGGACCCAAGGTTGATTTAACGGCGTCAGCCATAATGTTCACACCCTTAAGAATCTTATCTCTCGCCTGTTGTTCGAACATAATGAGTTTTGCGGCCATCTATTTGTTTCCTCCTTGAAAGTGTAATAATCTTCGGTCGAACTATTTTCCCAAAGCGGGTGACCTCAAAGGTCAAGATTCCACGATGCCCAGAACGTCATCTTCTTTCATGATGAGGTACTCGGTTCCCTCAATCTTCACCTCTGATCCGGAGTACTTTCCGAAGAGGATTGTGGTCCCCTCCTTCACCTGCAAAGGGATGAGCTTTCCGTCTTCAGTTCGTCTTCCCTCGCCTACTGCAATGACCTTGCCCTGTTGCGGTTTTTCTTTCGCAGTGTCCGGGAGGATAATTCCCCCCTTGGTGGTTTCCTCCAATTCGACCCTCTCCACGAGGATACGATCGTACAGGGGACGCAGTTTCATGTTTTGACCTCCTAGATTGTGATTTGTTATTCTTCCTGATGCGGGATGCACGAGTGTTAGCACTCTCAATTATTGAGTGCCAATAACTAAAGCCCTTGTCAACCCCCTAGTACAAAAAAACATTGCGGCTGTCCCTGAAATAACCGCTGATCCTCTCTACGAGAAGGATCTTTTCTTTACAGGCGCCCGCTTCGTCTTGGTAAACTTGTTCCTGATTTCGTGTGCCGACGGAGAAACATGAACATGAAAAAAGATATCCGCTGCCCACATTGCGGAGGCATTGTAACTTTGTACCGGAACCCGATACCTACTACGGACATAATCATCCGAATTGGAGACGGAATTGTAATGGTGAAACGCAAGAACCCGCCGGAGGGATGGGCACTGCCGGGAGGATTTATTGACTATGGTGAAACCGCAGAAAACGCGGCAGTACGAGAAGCATTGGAAGAAACATCACTCAGCATCACAAATGTCCAACTCTTTGGGGTGTACTCAGATCCTGAAAGGGACCCCAGACATCATACGTTGACCGTGGTTTTTTCCGCTCGAGCCGACGGCCGACCTGTGGCTTCGGACGATGCGTCCGATGTGGGTGTCTTTTCTCAAGATCACCTCCCATCTCCTATTGCATTTGACCACGCCAAAATCATTGACGATTATTTCGCCGCGGGCAGATAGCAAAACCATTCGGGGGAGCATGGCATGCGCCCTTTCCTGGATTCCCGTTTTCACGGGGATGACGAGTGACTGTCATCGCGCTGCTGGCGGAATTCCGCTCCGCGCAATTGCAAGTGAGTTGGCGGCATGCTTACTCGGGATAAGTCCCCAAACGTTGCATCCCGGTCTAATGAAGGTTATTCTGCTTATTAACGAATTGCTTCTGGGGTCTACATGATCGGAATTTCCAAGCTATATTGCGGCGCGGTGGAAGCTTCGGACCCTTTGCGATATGGCCGTCGATCAAGGGCCTTGCCTTCTCATCTGTTGCAGTTTTCTTCAGACAAGAAACCTGTTGTGGTCTGGAACGTGACGCGGCGCTGCAACTTGAGATGTGTTCATTGTTACTCTCATTCTGCCGATCTCGACTATCCGGGCGAGCTTTCATTTGAAAACGGGAAGGCATTGATAGATGACCTGGCCGATTTCGGTTCACCAGTGGTCCTTTTTTCCGGCGGTGAACCTCTGGTTCGTCGGGACATTCTCGATTTGATAAAGCACGCAGTAGGACGCGGGATGCGGGCGGTTCTTTCCACCAATGGGACCCTTATAACCGGCGCAGTCGCTGCAAAACTTAAGGATATCGGGCTATCGTACGTGGGCATAAGCCTCGATGGCCTCGAACGAGTGCATGACGCCTTTCGCGGAATCCCTGGGACCTTTACCAGGGTCATGGCGGCCATAAGGAATTGTCAAGAAGTCGGTCTGAAGGTGGGACTCCGTTTTACGATGAGCCGAAGAAACGCACAGGACATACCCGGGATATTTGACCTGGTGGAGGAGCGGAACATTCCGAGGATCTGTTTTTATCACCTGGTCTACGCCGGCAGAGGGACAGACCTTGTTGAAGAAGACCTGGATCACGCTCAAACAAGAGATACCGTTGATCTTATTCTGGATCGGACAAAATCGCTTCACGACAGAGGAATGCCTGTAGAGGTCCTCACCGTGGACAATCACGCTGATGGACCATACCTCTACCTTCGTTTGAGCCGAGAGGACCCCGCCAGGGCAGCAGAAGTTCTCAAACTGCTTCAAATGAATGAAGGCAACAACTCCGGCCGCGGTATCGGATGCGTTTCATGGGATGGAGCTGTTCACGCAGACCAATTTTGGCGTCATCGCGGTTTCGGCAACGTACTGGAACGTCCATTCAGCGAAATCTGGACCGATCCGTCCGATGAGTTCCTCATGAAGCTTAAAGAAAAGAAACAGCACGTGACCGGGCGCTGCTCGCAGTGTCGGTGGCTGGACATTTGCGGAGGGAACTTCAGGGTCAGGGCCGAAGCGCTTTACGGAGATGTATGGGCCTCGGATCCAGCCTGTTACCTTACCGACGAGGAAATAGCACCAGCCGGATAGTTCCAACTAACGGTGTCTGCATGATCGCAGACCGGACCGACTCGTTTTTCGAAAACCCACAGCATGTAACATTTTTCCGTCACAAATTCCTCACACCTCCGAAGTTAATTGTGATCGAATACGATTTGAATGTAAGTTGAAGAGATTCTTACACCATGGCGCGGAGGACTCGATGCTCTTTGGCGGTCATGTTAAGTCCCTGGACGACATAGACTATCTTCAACATGCGAATTTTGACCTGGGCGAAGTGGTACTCAGGAGCGCAAAGGCCCGCGATTTCTGGAAGGATTCCGGAGTGACGAACCATGGTCTATCGGGTTTTTTCCTCATGGCGCACGGGCCTTTTGAAGGGCCGGCCAACGATATCGGTAATCTATGGAAGAAATACTACCCGGCCCTTCGGGAAACAGTGGATGTGGCCCGCATGATGGCCATAGACTTCTTAACCGTACACTTATGGGTGGACCCCAGATTTGTCCGAGCGGACGTTCTCAAAGAGAAGAAGCGCGCCTTATTGGATCTGTTCAACTATGGTTGCGATAATGACGTTTTGGTGAGCCTTGAGAACCTGTCGGAAACCGCCGAAGACCTTGCCGACATCCTCGATTTCATACCTGAGCTCGGAATAACCTTGGACGTGGGGCACGGCCAGTTGTTAACCGCGACCAATACGTCTTTCGGAATAATGGACCGGTTGATGAATTCCATAAAACATGTGCATCTTCATGACAATAGGGGCGGATACGGTGTAGTTGATGACCTGCACCTGCCTATAGGCCGCGGTATCATTGATTTTGATGGAATTCTAAGAAAACTGTTGAAAAATGGGTACGACGGAACCCTGACTTTGGAATTGGTGCCTGAAGATCTGATTGCGTCAAGAGCGACGGTGAAAGAATTACTCGATAGTATTATGCACGTCTGAAAGCAATCCTGGGAGCGCAGTAAGATCGGCACCTTTACGGTCCTTGTGGCGTATGACTCTATGACTCAAGTTTGACTAACTAACCGTTATTCCGGGCCTTGTCATTCCCCATCATTCCGTTGTGGACCGCGGCGGCCTATGCTAGATTGCCGCCCATGTCGCCCGATCCAACAGCAGACTCGATCCAGGGTCGAATTGTTCGCATAGCGTCGGAACCAAGGCCCGCGATGAAGGGGGGATACCTCTTCCGCGGTCTGGAAATCGCTGCGGACAAGGATAATGAACGAATATTTATAATCATTCCGGCCTTCGTTGGGGACGATCTCTATGAATTTCCGTTGCTCTGTTGGCAGGACGCCTGGGTCGCGGCATTTGATCTCCAACTGAACAATCGACTCGAAGATGGGAGCGTCATTTTTACAGCCACTCCCGATAGTGAACTGGTGCTCGAGCCTTTCCGCCTTGTGAGCGTTACCGAGGCGGTTGAGGCGGCTTCATGTCTGAAGATAGCGGACATCAGGTATCGTGTGGGGCCGGAGGAACCATTATGGATGGCCAAGGGCAAGCTTATTCACACGCTATTTGAACATCTAGTCCACAATGGCGGCGAAGCGTCGAGTCGTACTTTCGATGAAGCGTTTCGTATTGCCCTGCCAGCTTTCATGGGGGCTCTCCCAGGGTCGCGAATCGTCGTTGATGAGACCGAGTTGGAAGACGAAGCCAGGGTCCATTTCGAAAATCTCGGGTCGTGGCTGGCAAGGAATGGCAAGACTTTCTCATCCGCTCAGGTCGAAGTGGACCGCATGTCCGGTCGGTTTGGCCTCAAGGGACGGGCCGACGCCCTTTTCCACAATGGAGACGGCCGACGTACGCTTCTGGAGCTGAAATCCGGGAAAGTCCCTGTTGATGACCACCTGCTACAGCTTTACTCGTATTCTATGCTTTTTGCAGGCGAGTCCGACAATTCTCAGCTTGATGGTTACGTTATCTACTCCTCGACTGGACGGGCAGTAAAGCTCGACACGGCGAACAAAGAGCAGCGGCGAACAATCCTGACGGGTCGTAACCGTGTCCTTTTCTTAAAGAATTCGTATATCCGAGAGAGTGGGGGTTTATCCAAGCACGCTTGTACACGTAATGGTAGATGCTTTGTCAGGTCCTCGTGCCGGCGCCTGTTTTGTGACCCTGCGGAAGGACAGAAACTCTTTCGGAATAGCCAAGAGCGTGAGTACTATAATCGCTGGTTCAGGATTTTGTCCCTGAACGTCTGGGCCGAGGATGAAGACTTCGCGCGAGTTCTGGACCGGGGGACCCTTCAGGAGCGCCTGGTCGAAGGGACTACGCTGGGCATTGGCGCAATAACTCTACGGCAGGATCCCGAATTTTCGCGAGCCCCCGCTTGGCAGTCGAACGAATTCCGCGATAGTTCCGTGGCGCAAAATTTGGATGTTGATCGTCAGATGCCGTTAGCAGGAAAAGTCTACGCGGAATTAAGCATGGAGGAGTCCGGCGCCGAAGTCGGTCCCGGCGAAGAGGTAATACTTCATCGAGGTGATTCTTGTTCCGCCCAAGCGTTCAGGGCCTTCGTGCACAGTTCTAGGGCGGGTCAGATTCTCTTGAGCCTCAAAATCCCTTTCTCCAAATCCGCCCGACATGATGTCTCTGAGAAGGATTCACCGCCGCACCTTAGCCCTGAAGGCTGGTTTCTCGATAAAGTACCTTTTTCCAGGGGCCGAGAGACCGCTCGTCACATGCTTTTTCGATTTTTTCAGAACGCGAGCCCGCAGGTTGTCCGGACGGTGGTGCATGGCGGAGCTGACACCGCAGCGCCGCCGGCTTCGACGACTTCCATGATTGAAGAAAACACCGGCAGCGTTTCCACGATCGAGGATTCATCCTTTTCCGCAGCATTGCAGAGCGAGCTGAATGAGGACCAGGAGGCTGCTGTCAGGGCGGCTCTTGGGAGCCAAACATACCATCTGATCCACGGACCGCCCGGCACGGGCAAGACGAGGGTTCTGGCGACGCTGATCCGCGTGTGTCTCGACCGCGGGGAGCGGATACTAGTGGCCTGTCCCACAAATGTGGCCCTCGACCGGTTGCTGATTGCACTGATGAATTTGGGGGTTACGAACTTTATTCGCATAGGCGGACGTTCGAGTGCCTCCCGGGAATTTCTGGAGGTGCTGGGAGACCGCCCTGCTCTTTTGGAAGATTTCTGCCGATTGCATTCGGGTTTCCGGGATTTCTTGCGACGAATTACGGAAACGAGACTGGTGGGCGCAACCGCGTACCAAACGGCGTCACATCCGTTTTTCCTGCGCCAGAGATTTGACAGAGTGATTGTAGACGAAGCAGGCCAGTTGGATGAACCTTCCACATTAGGCCCCCTTGCGCTTGCACCCAAGTTTGTCTTGGGTGGAGATCATTTCCAGCTCCCGCCCGTTGTTAAGGTGAGATCTGACGAGATAGATCCTAACGGCGGCGCCGGATTGGAACGGTCGCTCTTTGAAAGACTTATCCGTGATTCTCCGCAGTCCGGGATCTCTGCCCTTAAAATGCAGTACAGGATGAATAGCGAAATTCAAGAAATCTCATCCCGGATCTTTTACAATGGAATGCTCTTTCCGGCTCCTGATGTGGAGAACCGACGGTTGAAAATCGAGTTGAAAACTACCGCTAATGATCAAATTAGTAGGATAATAGATCCTGATCTCCCCGTAGTGTTTGTGGACGTGCACGGGCCTGATAGCGGGAAAGCCCGGCCCGAAGAAGCCGAGGTGGCTTGCAGAATCGTAGAAACTCTAATAGCTCACGGTGTGCCCGCGCAGGAGATGGGGATAATAACGCCCTATCGCGCTCAGCAGGCCCTTATCCGAATGAGGTTGCCCGCAGGTCATGCAGGTCGCCCATTGCTGTCCGTCGACACAGTGGACCGATTTCAGGGAGGTGAAAGAGAAGTAATCATTCTGTCTTTAGCCCGCTCGGACGGGGTGACTTCTTTCCTCGCGGATCGAAAACGACTGAACGTGTCCTTGAGCAGGGCCCGATCAAAGCTCATCCTATTGGGTCACGGCAAAGTCCTGGAGGAACATCCTCTGTTTATGTCAATCCTGTCAGGTTTGGAACGAATCACGATCAAGGACGGTCTCTTGAATGTGTGAATTAAAAACAAGGCACAAGCAGCAGATACACTGAAGCGCGTCGAATTTCACTCGAAGGGTGCCTTCCCTCCTACCCCCCTCCCGTCGAGGGAGGCGATTAGTAGGACCGGCGTCTCGCCGGTCCAGGCGGTGACCGACAAGATGCCGGTCCTACTGTCGCTAGACGCGGGTCCTACTGCAGAGGGACGGGGGAGAGGGAATGTCGATTTGAAGCCCCAAAGCTAAATTCTCAATGCGTGGCACTAGAAAAAAGGGCGACCATGTCCAAAAAACAAGAAGAGCTATATCTTATTGACGGCAGTTCATACATCTATAGAGCGTACCACGCTATGGGCGGCCTCTCGAACTCCAAAGGTTTCCCCACGGGTGCAGTTTTCGGCTTCACCAATATGGTGGTGAAGACTCTGAAGGACATGAATCCGACACGGATTGCCGTAGTTTTTGATGCAAAGGGGAAAACCTTTCGTCACGATAAGTATGCTGATTATAAGGCAAATCGGCCCGCCATGTCGGAAGATTTGAGCCTTCAGATCCCCTGGATACACTCCATCGTGGACGCGTACCGCATACCGTCGCTAAGTGTAGACAAATTCGAGGCGGATGACGTTATTGCCACTTTGACGCGTCAGGCGCGTGAAAGAGGTTGGAAAGTAATAATCGTATCCGGTGACAAAGACCTCACTCAACTTGTGGGAAACGACGTCGTAATGTGGGACCCACAGCGAGACGCCACCTACGATCCACCCGAGGTGACAAAAAAATTCGGGGTGCCTCCCGAGCAGATTCTGGAACTCATGGCCCTTGCAGGCGATTCCTCAGATAACATCCCAGGTGTTCCGGGCGTAGGTCCGAAAACCGCTGTGACTCTGATTCAGCAGTTCCATTCTCTGGAAGGGATTTATTCAAATCTACAGCAAATTCCCCAGGAAAAGATGCGAACCAAACTGGCCGGTAACAAGGACAAAGCTTTTCTCAGTCGTGAGCTGGCTCAGTTGGATGACATGGTACCGCTTGAAAAGACCCTGGATGACCTTGTCATCGCCGAGCAGGACACCGAGCGGTTAAGGGAGATTTTTCTGGAACTGGAATTCAAACGGTTGATATCCGATTTACCGGCTCGCAAAACTCTTGATTTTTCCGGGTACCTTACTGTGAACAGTATGACCGCGCTAAACTCCTGGGTGGAAAAGATCAAAGAATTGGGGCTCGTTTCTGTGGATGTGGAAACCACTTCCGAGCAGCCGGTCCGAGCGAGATTGGTGGGTATATCTCTTTGCGCCGAGGATGGAAAGGCGTGCTACATTCCGGTAGGCCACACACATGGCGTCCAGATACCGAAAGAAGACGTTTTGGCAGCGCTTCGTCCGGTTCTGGAAGATGAAAACATAAGTAAAATCGGCCAAAACATCAAATACGATGTGATCGTCCTTAAGAAGGAGGGCATCGAAGTACGCGGCATCAAATGTGATACCATGCTTGCTTCTTACCTCCTGGATCCTGCGCGGCGGGGTCATTCTCTGGATGATCTGGGAGAGATTTTCCTCGAACACCGTATGATCCCAATCAAGGACCTTATCGGCACAGGCAAGTCCCAGATTCTTTTCAGTGACGTGGAAATTTCTCGGGCCACGGATTACTCCTGTGAAGATGCTGAAGTCGCCTTCAAGGTGGCGGCCATACTCCTACCCAGGATCGAGGAGGAGGGGCTCGGAGACCTTTACACGAAAGTGGAGCTGCCGCTCATCCCGGTACTCGCGGACATGGAATTGGCCGGCGTACGCATAGACATTCCGTATCTGGAGAAACTATCCCTGGAATTCGGTGACATGCTTGCCGTCAGTGAGGCTGAAATCCACCGGTTGGCCGGAGAGTCTTTCAACATAAACTCTACTCGTAAGCTCGCTGAGATATTGTTTGACAAACTTGGCCTCAAGCCGGTGAAAAAAACCAAAACCGGCGCTTCCACGTCCCTCGATGTCCTGGAAGAATTGGCCTTCCAACACGAACTCCCGAGAAAAATCCTGGATTACAGATCGATTTTCAAGCTCAAGTCAACGTATGTGGATTCTTTGATAACGCTGGCAAATCCAATTACGGGACGCATTCATACGTCTTACAACCAGGCGGTCGCGGCTACGGGCCGCCTGTCTTCTTCGGATCCCAATCTTCAGAACATCCCGGTTAGAAGCGTTGAAGGACGCAAGATCCGTGCAGCCTTTATCGCGGATGAAGGCTATACTCTTGTAGCTGCGGACTACTCCCAGATTGAACTGCGTATAATGGCGCATATGTCTGGCGATCCCAGACTCATGGAAGCGTTTTCCGTGGGAGAGGACATTCACGCGATTACGGCCGCAAGCGTCTTTGGATGCTCACCGGCTCAAGTCACGCCCGAGTTGAGACGTAGGGCAAAAGCGATAAATTTCGGTATCATGTACGGCATGGGTCCGTACAAGTTGGCGGCACAGACTGGGGTTGGGATGGGCATGGCCCGCCAATATCTGGAGGACTATTACAGAACTTACGCCGGTGTGAAAAAATTCATGGAAGAATTGCCTGAGCGAGCCGCGAAAGATGGTTTTGTGACGACCATTTTGGGACGGAAGCGGTTCTTACCGGATTTGAACAACCCCAACAAAATCGCGCAACAGGCTGCACGTAGGGTAGCAATCAATACGACGATGCAGGGAAGTGCCGCAGATCTGATGAAGCTCGCCATGATCCACGTTCATAAAGCACTGCGAACGGAAAAGATGCCGGCTCGTATGATCCTTCAAGTCCATGATGAATTGATATTGGAAGCGCGCGACGACGTTGCACGGGATGCCCGAGCCCTTCTTAAAAGGGAGATGGAACTGGTCTATCCGCTATCGGTTCCACTGGTAGTAGATACAAATCAAGGCAAGAACTGGGACGAGGCGCATTGAAATGGATTGCTTACCGGATGCGTGGATTTTAACTATCGGAAATGAGGTCATAAACGGCGTCATCACGGACAGCAATCGGGCAACGATTGCCCGTGAACTCCGAAGCGTTGGGATTGCAATTGCAGGTATGTCGTCAGTAGGAGATGATCCGGATTCCATCGTGAATGAACTGCGAACAGCCATGGAGAAGGCATCTGTGACCGTTGTCTCAGGAGGGCTCGGACCTACCGAAGATGACAAAACCTCTGCGTCCGTTGCCTCATTTCTGGGCGTGCCACTACGGATGGATGACGAGCAGCTTGCTCGAATTGAGGAGCGATTCCGTCGGTCGAACCGTCCCATGTCGCCGACAAACGTGAAACAGGCGTTATTACCGGAATCGGCCGTTCCCATACCCAATGACTACGGCACTGCTCCGGGTTTCATGATTGAAAAAAACGGTCGTTTAGCTCTTTTCTTTCCGGGAGTCCCCAGAGAGCTGGTGCCGATGTTAAGGGAACGAGGCATCCCGGCTATCATGGAAAAGATAGGGCCCTCGAGGAAGTTTTTCGCTACGCGAACGCTGAACGTCTACGGCTTAACAGAATCAAAGCTTCAAGAAGTACTGTCAGACGTTTCTGCAGATGAAGAGGACTACCATTTGGCGTTCCTTCCCAGCTTTCCTATCATCAGGCTGAGAATGGACGCGGGCGCCCTGACTCAGGAAGAGGTCATTCGAAGACTCGATGCAAAACAGGAAGTCCTGGAGGATCGGCTACACGAGAACATAATCTCCGATGACGGCCGCTCCATGGAGGCGGTTGTTCTTCGACTACTGCAAGCCCGTGAACAGACTCTCGCTTTGGCCGAGTCTATTACCGGCGGAATGATCGGTGAAATGCTTACGCGAGTGCCGGGCAGTTCCCGAACATTCATGGGTTCGATAGTTAGCTACTCAAATGAAATGAAAGCCGATCTTCTCGGTGTATCGGAAAAGACCCTCCGTGAGCATGGGGCTGTGTCTCACCGGTGCGCCTACGAGATGGCTGAAGGCGCCCGTCAAGCCGGTAAGGCGGATGTAGGGCTCTCTGTGACCGGTATAGCAGGACCTGACGGCGGGACAGCCGAGAAACCGGTCGGTACCTTCGTGATAGGGCTGGCGACGGTGGAAGGCACTATTACCAGAGGCTTTCTCCTCCCGGGGACACGAGAATGGGTGCGCACGCTTGCGGCAATGCAGACTCTTGATCTGCTGCGAAGGCACCTGCTGGGTTACCGGATACACGGCAGTGAAGAAGGGATCAACTAGGCGGGCGGAGATTTACGAAAAGCTTCTCGGCGTATAACGATTCGCTTTCAAATAGACGAACAGAATTGAAATCTGTTCCTACACTTACCTGGGAACCACGTCAGTGGCACACATTTCAGCCACTGCTGATGTTGAATCTATTTGCGAAAGGTATTATATTCTTTCTGCAAATTCCTTACATAGAGAATCCGTGAACTTGTAGGAGGTGTAGGTGGCTGCCGGACGTACGCCTAGAATACTTCTCGCCAAACCGGGTCTCGACGGACACGATCGAGGAGCCAAGGTTGTGGCTCATGCCTTAAAGGATGCCGGCTTCGAGGTGATCTACACCGGACTTCATCAGACGGTGGAGATGATCGTCCAGGCCGCAATACAAGAAGATGCGGACGTGATAGGTCTTTCTGTGATGTCTGGGGCGCACATTCCCATCTGCCGCAAGCTCATGAATTTATTGAAGGAAAAAGAAGCTCGGGACATAATCGTCTTGGTGGGCGGAGTGATACCCGCGCGGGACATTCCTCTCTTGAAAGAACTGGGTGTGGCAGAAGTTTTTCCAGGAGGGTCCGACATTGACGCGCCTGCCGCTTTCATAAAGACATACCTTAAACAGCACACAAACTGATGCTCGCGATACCCGGGAGGTGGAGGAGATGAATCCGTCGCCTGCTATTTATGAGCCATCAAACCATATTCGCTTGGTGACGGCGGCCTCTATTTTCGATGGGCATGATGCGGCGATCAACATCATGCGGAGGATACTCCAGGCATCGGGAGCCGAAGTGATTCATCTGGGGCATAACCGCTCCGTATCGGAAGTTGTGACCGCGGCCATCCAGGAAGATGTTCAGGGTATTGGTGTGAGCTGCTATCAAGGCGGCCACATGGAATTCTTTAAGTATATTGTGGATATGCTTAGAGAATACGGAGCGGAGCACATTAAAGTGTTCGGCGGCGGCGGCGGAGTGATCATACCGGAGGAAATCAAAGAACTGGAAGCATACGGTGTCGCCAGGATTTACAGCCCGGAAGATGGTCGTAAATTCGGACTTCAGGGCATCATAAACGATTTCCTTGAGAGATGTGATTTCTCTACCTGGAATGGCCGCTTGAATGGCAACCTGGCAGAGTTGGGGACGCGGAATTGGAAGTTGATTGCAACAGCTATAACAGCAGTGGAACTCGCCAAAGAATCCGGCGACGGTGACTTGCCCGCAATTCGTTCTCGACTGGAACAAGAAATCGGAGGCCGCAAGGCCCCTGTCCTGGGCATCACCGGGCCTGGAGGCGCAGGCAAGTCCTCCTTGACTGATGAAATCGTGCTCAGGTTCCTCAACGAGCAAAAAGACAAAACCATCGGCATCGTCTCTGTGGACCCGACACGGCGAAAAAGCGGCGGCGCTCTCCTCGGGGACCGAATCCGGATGAATTCCATTCATGATCCCAGGGTCTATTACCGATCCATGGCTACGAGGGGACACGGGAAGGAGATTCCGCCCCATTTGGAGGAAGCGGTATCAGTACTCAAGGCAGCGGGATTCGATTTGATAATCGTGGAAACAGCAGGGATCGGCCAAGGAGATGCGGCTGTCGTCCCTCTTGCGGATGTGAATCTTTATGTGATGACTCGCGAATTCGGTGCTCAGAGCCAGTTGGAAAAAATCGACATGCTGGATTTTGCAGACCTGGTCGCTGTCAACAAGTACGATCAGAAAGGTTCCGAAGACGCGATTCGTGATGTCCGGAAGCAGCTCCAGCGTAACCGCCAGGAATTCAATAGAAAACCGGATGAGTTCCCCGTGTACGGAACGATCGCTTCCCGTTTCAATGACGACGGCGTGAACACTCTTTATGCCGCGATACTCGATGCGATCAATGAGAAGACCGGCACATCTTGGTCCACCAATCTGCAGACGAGGCCCGACAAGAAGCCTTCAACTAGAACCATCATCATCCCGCCCGAGAAAACCCGATATCTCTCCGAGATCGCGGACACGATTCGGAGATACCATGCGTGGGGGGCCGAACAGGAACGCCTGGTGCGCCGATTGTGGCAGGTCGACGCCACGGCCAACGCTCTCAGGGAGGAAGGCCTGGATGAATCCTCAGAGCCTCTGAAGCACATCAGGCAACTCCAGGAGATCATAGAAAGAAAGCTTGATCCTCGTTCTCTGCGTCTGTTGGGGGAATGGGATGATATACAACAGGCCTACTCGGGCGAAGAATTGGTGTATCAGGTTCGTGGAAGCGAAATCCGCACGCCGTTGAAAGCCAGGACCCTCAGCGGCACCGTGATTCCACGAGTCGCCCTGCCCCGGTTCCAGGATCGAGGGGAGGTCCTCAGGTGGCTATTGAAAGAGAACATTCCAGGATCGTTCCCTTACACCGGAGGAGTCTTTCCTTTCAAGAGACAGGACGAAGACCCGACACGCATGTTCGCGGGAGAAGGCGACCCATTCCGCACCAACCGTCGTTTCAAATACCTCTCGGCCAATAGCCCCGCCAAGCGTCTGTCGACCGCGTTCGATTCGGTGACCCTTTATGGAAGAGACCCGGAAGAACGGCCTGACATTTACGGCAAAGTGGGCACTGCGGGTGTATCAATCTGTACCTTGGAGGATGTCAAGGAACTCTACGCAGGGTTCGATCTTTGTTCTCCCAACACGTCGGTCTCGATGACAATCAACGGTCCTGCGCCCATGATGCTGGCGATGTTTTTCAATGCGGCGATAGAACAACAGATGGATAGGTTTCGCAGCGAAAACGGGGCCGGACCTTCAATGGAGCAGGCAGCCAAGATTAAAGCCGATGTCCTGCAAAATATCCGCGGGACCGTGCAGGCGGACATCCTCAAGGAGGACCAGGGGCAGAACACATGTATTTTCTCGATAGATTTCGCACTGAAGATGATGGGTGACATTCAAGAGTACTTCATCCGGAACGATGTCCGGAATTTCTACTCGGTCTCCATCTCCGGCTATCATATTGCAGAAGCAGGCGCCAATCCCATAACACAACTAGCTTTTACGCTTGCTAATGGATTCACCTATGTCGAATACTACCTTTCCAGGGGGATGCATATTGATGATTTCGCGCCTAACCTGTCGTTTTTCTTTTCGAATGGACTGGAGCCCGAATATAGTGTTATCGGAAGAGTGGCCCGTAGAATCTGGGCGGTCACCATGCGGGATAAATACGGCGCCAACGAACGCTCGCAGAAGCTGAAGTATCATATTCAAACCAGCGGCCGTTCACTACATGCGCAAGAGATCCAATTCAATGATATTCGAACGACTCTTCAGGCGCTGATCGCGATTTACGACAACTGCAATTCTCTTCATACCAACGCATATGATGAGGCCATCACTACTCCCACCGAGGAATCGGTCCGGCGGGCACTGGCCATTCAATTGATCATCAACAAAGAGTGGGGGCTGAGCCAAGTCGTTAACATGAACCAAGGCAGCTTCATCCTGGAGGAACTGACGGACCTCGTCGAAGAGGCGGTGCTCATGGAGTTTGACCGACTATCGAGACGCGGGGGCGCGCTCGGGGCGATGGAAACCGGATACCAGCGGAGCAAGATCCAGGATGAATCCTTGTACTATGAGACGATGAAAGCTTCCGGTCAATATCCTATTATCGGCGTAAACACATTCTTGAACCCTAATGCGGAATCCGTTGAGTCATGCGGCGTCAAGGAACTGGCCCGAGGCACGGAAGAGGAAAAACAGTCGCAGCTTCGACGGCTCAAAGAATTCCATGAACGAGAGAGCGGAAGAGCGCCCGCCGCGCTTGAACGCCTTTATCGTGTGGCGCTTGCCGGAGGAAACATATTCGAAGAGCTTATGGAAACCGTGAAATATTGTTCACTTGGTCAAATTACGGATGTGCTGTTCAAAGCCGGCGGGCAGTACAGGCGAAACATGTGAAATTAAGTCGGTACCACGAAGTAATTGACGTTATTCATCTTTCTTGGGAATGACTACCATCTTTTCGGATGAAATCCGACCTGTGGGCCGGTGAATCAATCTCAATCGATATGTGCCCGGCTGGAGTTTCACCGTGCCTGAATAGCACCCCGATGAATCTGTTATGACTTCTCCGCGATCCTGCCACGGACTTTGTGAAACCTGCACGGTGACGCGTGCGTTCGGCAGCTCTGCGAACCCACCGCTAAAGAAGAGAGTCTGGTCTGAGACACTTGTAACCAAGGCCAACCGTCGCTCAGTACGATCAGACGGGACGTCGTGTTTTCTCACTACCCTCTCGGACAGCGCGTCTCGGATTTTCTTGTTGTAACGGCTTTGCGGGATGCTGTACGGCGCTGAAAAAGGAACTTCGCCGTTGAGCAGATCTTTCCAGTCGAAGGCGAGATTTATGGACCCTTCAATCCTGTATTGCTCGCCCTTGCGGTTGTCTTTCTCCTGTTCAAATACGGCCCTGAACATTCCGTCTCTGGTGTTTACCGAGAGCCCGGCCTTATAGCCTGTATCATCTGTTGCCGCGCCGCGATAGGAGTGGGCTCGGGCATCCAAACGCATGTCCAGCCAGTTTACCAGCGCGGGCAAGCCGAACCCTATCCGTGCATCAAATCCTGTGCACAAAGCTTCCCGCGAAAGCAGGTCTTCTCCTTGAAAAAGACTGGACCTCTCATTGATCGGAAAATATGCGTTCCCTGAAATGATGATGTCGGAGTATTTCCCCGGCAGGGCAGACAATTCGAATCCTACCCCTATCTCTTTGAGGAACTGGTCCGACTGCTTTCTCGGCCGCACCCAATCGTGAAAGGTGTGGAATCCAACCATGACATCGGAGCCGAGAAGATGGCGGAAGCCTGCCCCTACAGAAAGACTCTCATTCTTAGAGGTCAGAGAAATTCGTGGGTTCAGGAAAAAACTTTTGTCCGGCCAGGCCTTCACCGGAAGAAAATAGTCCAGATGCATGGTAGGAAGGTGCACCAAACGGTCATAACTCGCACCGAGATTCAAGCCTTTCCGAAAATGCTGCGGAAGCAATTGGTTCAGGCTTTGCCGCAGAGTAGTATCTATATAGATTTCGGGCAGTTCCGGTTCAATGGACTTCCACGGGTTCGGCGCGGGTCGGAAAGGATTGCGTACGATTGGTTGTTCGTCTGGAATGATTTGCGGACTTTGATAGTAAGCGGCAATTGCCGCGCTGTTCACGAAACAGTTGCTGCAAGCGATGAATACGCTAAACCAAAATATTCTTTTTATCAATATTTTGCTTGATGTATTCATGCTAATAAACCGTGAATTAATGCTTTTAAAGCCTATAATTTTTAGGTCCCATTGTCAAGAAGTTTGCATCTCGTGTTGCTCAAATCCTCCGTGTTGACCGGGCCCAGCCTATGAAGGTATAAATATAAGCCTACTTCCTGCGCTCTCTGAGCACCAAACGTCAGGATTACGCGACGATACCGCCTTGTCTGATACAGTAGGTGATCTCAAGAGCACCGGTTGGTTTATGGAGGAAACCATGGAGCCGAACAGGCCCCCTTGGGTAGATCGTGTTGTTGCACCCCACATACTGTCCATTCCGGCTTATGTTCCGGGTAAACCTATAGCCGAATTGCAGCGGGAACTTGGAGTTAGCCAAGCGGTGAAAATGGCTTCCAACGAAAACCCGCTGGGTCCGTCTCCATTGGCCATCAGCGCTGTACAGAAACATCTTCGGGAAGCGCACATATATCCTGAATCGTCTGCCCCGGACCTCAGGTCCGAATTGGCCGAGCGCTTCGGCCTTTCGACCGATTGTGTGATTTTGGGAAACGGATCTGACGAAATCATGGAAATGTGCGCCCATGTCTTTATTGGGAATGGTTGTGAAGCGGTCATGGGAGAGAACACCTTTTCCATGTACCGGATCTGCGTAGAGGCATTTGGGGGCACGGCTGTCCGTGTACCGCTGAGAAATTTCAGGTTCGATTTCAAAGCCATGGCGTCTGCCGTCACAGACCGAACCAGACTGATTTTCCTGGCCATTCCTAACAGCCCTACCGGCACCACAGTCTCGCGTGCGGACCTTGAATCCTTTATGCGAGACCTTCCCACGGACCAACTGGTATTAATTTTGGATGAGGCTTATCGCGAATATGTTAAAGATGCCGACTGCCCTTACGGGATTGACTATGTTGGCGGTACCTTGCCGGTCCTGGTGCTGAGGACGTTCTCAAAGATCTATGGCCTGGCGGGTTTCCGGGTCGGTTACGGTTTTGCTAAACCGTGGCTCGTCGAATTGATGAACCGAGTCAGGCCGCCCTTTAATGTTAATTCACTGGCGCAGGCGGCCGCTCTGGCGGCGCTAAAAGATGCAGACCACCTGAAGCGTACGCTCGAAATGACGCACGCTGGAATGAAGTACCTTACTGAAGAGCTTAACGCACTGGGTTTGAATGTTGTGCCTTCAGAGGCTAATTTTTTGACTTTTTGCATGACATCTGACGCGAGGCCGGTTTATCAAGCCTTGCTGGAGGAAGGGATTATCGTAAGACACCTGGGTTCCTTCGGTATGCCGGGATGCATACGAGTTACCATCGGACAGAGCCAGCAGAATGTGCGCTTCATAAACACTCTTAAGAGGGTCCTCGCGAAATCTGAGTGAACCGGTCTCTGCTCAAGAAAAGACAATATCGGCTGTGGTATGCGACACGTTCCGGATGGCGAAGAGTTGGGCTTGCCACTGCGTTCATTCGGCCTTTTGATTATGGGAAGAGCCAAGGATAAGACATGAGACATACTAAACCAGCCGGTGAAGAGTCGAAGAAGGATGGCCGGCTCACCGTAATAACCATCGACGGCCCTGCCGCCGCGGGCAAGTCCACTGCGGCCCGACTCCTTGCGCAACGTCTGGGATTTGTGCTCTTGGACAGCGGAGCATTGTACCGAGGTTTAGCGTTGCATCTGATTCGATGCGGCATCTCGCCTAATACGCGGTCTGTTCCGGAAATGGCCCTCGAATCCCTGGAATTGCGGATTGAACCCGGCGTTGGTTTTATGAGGGTTTTTCTAGGTTCTGAGGACGTGACCGAAATTATCCGGGAGGAAAGCGTAGGGGAAGCTGCTTCGAGATTTTCAACCAAACCCGAAGTAAGAAAGGCGCTGCTAAAGCTTCAGCGCTGGGCGGGCTCGCAATGGAATCTTGTCGCGGAAGGACGAGACATGGGGACCGTGGTCTTTCCCGGTGCACGAGTGAAATTCTTCCTCACGGCTGATCCGGAAGAAAGGTCTAAACGGCGCTATCGTGAGTTAGTTACCAGAGGTGAGACCTCTGAATTGGAGAGAGTTGATGCAGAAATGCGACGCAGGGACGAGCGTGATACATCACGGCAGAGTTCCCCACTGATAAAGGCAGAGGACGCTATAATTCTGGATACGACAAGGCTGAGTCCTGAGCAGGTGGTGGATCGTATGACTTGTTATGTGCCGAGTTAAATGCTAAAAATATAGGTTCCAATCAAACTTTTTCTTGTCATTAGCTGGCAAAATGATTATAAATAAACGATTATCCTGTAGTAGGGACAACATCATAAAGAGGTAGATCAGATCATCGGGGGTACCATCCGGATGGAGAACATGGAAACCGAAACCAACAACAACGTTCCTGTAGAAGGAAATCAACACGAGAGTTCGAGAGAAGAGGATTTTGCTGAGTTAGTCGAGAGTAGCTTCCACAGAGTGCAAGAGGGCGAGGTCGTCACCGGGAAGGTAGTTCAGTTAACTCCGGAATTCGTTATGATTGATGTGGGATCCAAGTCCGAGGGGCAGATACCTATCGAACAATTCACGGACGAAACAGGGCAACTCACGGTCAGCGTCGGCGACGATGTTCAGGTGTTTCTTGAAGATACGGAAGAATCATCCGGCCAGGTGAGAATCTCAAAGTCTAAGGCTGACAAAATCCGCATTTGGGACGATATCGCTGATGTCTACGATAACAGCAAAACCATTGCCGGAAAAGTGCTGGCTCGTGTAAAAGGCGGACTGCAAGTGGATATTGGCGTGCCCGCCTTTCTTCCGGGTTCACAGGTCGATCTTAGACCCGTGCGGAATTTTGAAAAATATATTGGCCAAACGTTTGAATTCAACGTTCTCAAATATAATCGCAAGAGGGGAAACATTGTCCTCTCGCGGAGACCCTTACTGGAGAAATTAAAAGAAGATAAGAAAAATTTCATTTTGCAGGCGATGGAGAGTTCGGGCGTCTTAACCGGCACAGTCAAGAACATAACCGATTATGGCGCATTTATCGATCTCGGTGGAATTGACGGTTTGCTACACATCACGGATATGTCCTGGGGCAGGATTAATCATCCTTCGGAAATTCTCAAAGTCAGTGACGAGATTCAGGTCAAAGTGCTCAAGTTTGACCAGGACGCGGAAAGAGTCTCACTCGGTCTTAAACAGACTCAACCTGATCCGTGGGAGCAGGCGGAAGATCAATACCAGAGCGGGTCAAAATGGACCGGAAAAGTCGTAAGCATTACTGATTATGGAGTATTTGTCGAGCTTGAGAAAGGGATCGAAGGTCTGGTTCATGTGTCTGAAATGACTTGGACCAAGAAACCTCGTCACCCATCGAAGTTGACACAGGTCGGAGAAGAAGTCGAAGTTGTCGTGCTAAATGTGGACAAGGCTCAGAAGAGAATCTCTTTGGGGATGAAGCAACTCAAGCCCAATCCTTGGGACGTGATTGCGGAGAGGTACCCGGAAGGGACCAAGATCGAAGGCAAGATAAGAAACGTAACTGATTTCGGTATATTCGTGGGGATTGATGAAGGCATTGATGGGCTGGTCCACATTTCCGATATCTCCTGGACTCAGAGAATCAAACATCCGGGTGAACTCTTTAAGAAAGGCCAAACCGTTCAGGCGGTGGTGCTGAACATAGATAAAGAGAATGAGAGGTTTTCACTTGGGATAAAGCAGATGTATGAAGATCCCTGGGAAACCCTTGCCGACAGATACCCACCTGGAACAAAGGTCACAGGAAAAGTCACTTCAGTAACTGATTTCGGAGTGTTTCTCGAAATCGAGGATGGAATCGAGGGAATGATACACGTCTCGGAACTCTCCAGGGAGAGAGTGAATTCCCCCAGCGATTTCACCAAGGTGGGAGATAATCTTACTGCCGTCGTCCTGAAGGTCAATAAGAAGGATAAAAAGATAGCCCTCTCAATCAAGAGCCTGGATAAGGCTGCTGACTACAATCAAGTCAGGGGGTACACCCATAGCCAGGAAGTGGTGGCGTCCAATCTCGGCGACCTTCTGAAGGAGAATCTCGGAACCAATCTTGTCAGCAAGGAATAGAATCAAAATCGCCTGACTTCCCCATTTGTGTCCTCAGAAGTCCTAGTGTGCCGTAAATCGGTGAATCCCCAATCCGCCGGGACGTTGTTTAAATCCGGCCTGCGCGCATGTCCGTGTCACTAAATTCTGGTGCTAATCGCATTCGCCGATCAATTCTCGTGATTATTGTTCAAGAACTCTCCGGCAGCGGCGACCGCCTCCTCGGTCGTTTTGATGTCGCCCGCGGCCTGGAGTTCGGCGAGGTGATTCAAGATTCTGCCTAATTGAGGTCCGGGTTTCAGACCTAACATGCCCATTAGATCCTTCCCGTTGAGGAGAGGGACCAGTGGAGATTTTTCCAGTTCCAAACAGATCTCAAGCGCCTTACTTACCGAATTACACGCCTTTTCCTCCGCTGCGAGCGATCTGGCCGGCCCCCGGGAAGCAGCCAGGTCTGCCAGATGCAGCAGCAGCAAGCCAAAAATATCCCTGTGGAATTTCCTATATAGACGATGCAATGCTCGCCGGGACACAATCTCCTCATTAAGAAACATCGGCCTCATATGGCCCGATATCCAATCCCTGACAACAGCCATCTCCCTGACAGCCAGTTTCAAGCGAACTCCGACCCTCGAAAAAATCTCCTCGGAAACTCGCTCATGCCCAAAGAACCGTACTCTGCCGGTCGAGTCTACGAACCTGGTCTGTGGTTTTCCCGCGTCGTGGAAAATTGCCGCGAGTTTCAGCAGTGCGATTCGAGGCCTTCCTTTCACCGGCTCTCCCGCCATGTATTGCTCGATTTCCTGGATCAGACCATCGAAACACGAAAATCTCAAAATCACCTGTTCCTCCAGACATCGGACAGTCTCGAGCGAATGGTCCCACACGTCCAGGTGATGGTATTCATTTTGGCCGCAGCCCTTCATTGGACCCAATTCGGGAAATAGAGTTTCAAGGACACCCCACGCATCCATGCCTCTTAACGCGGCAAAAGAGGCATCAGCAGCAAGAAGCGCTATTAGTTCGTCCCTCACTCGTTCATGAGCCATATGTCGAAGCAGCGGCAAACTGGCAGGAATCAGTACCAAGGTGTCTGGACTGATCTGAAACCCGAGGTCGGCCACAAACCTGAAACCCCTCAAAATACGAAGCGGATCATCTTGAAATGCGTCCCGCGAGCAAGCCCTGACTACTTTGTTTCGAAGGTCCGCCTTTCCTTCGCAAGGGTCGATCAGGCGTTCCAAGCCGGATTCGATAAAGTCGTTCAGAGCGATTCCGATGGAATTGATCGTGAAGTCTCGCCGGCAGAGGTCGTCGTGAATGGTGTCCCCCTTCAGGGCAGAAATGTCCACAGTTGCGTGCTCGTCAGACCGGAGCACGATTCTGCCGGTAAAACGCTTCGCATCAAGCGGTACAACCGAAGCGATTCCACTCATCCGATCAGCCACTCTTTTGGCCAAATCCAGGCCGTCTCCCTTTACGGCCACATCCAGATCGGCTCGTTGAGGCCTATCCATCAGAGTGTCCCGAATCGCCCCTCCCACGAGATAGGAGACTGGAGCCAGCTCATTGATAATACTCAAAATATGTTTGATGCTAGGATCCAGAGTTATTCCCATGGCTTAAACCGCACATCGCGCTGCGATACACTTGATGATTCGAGAATTTTCAGCTTAACATTTTTGGTCAAACGCTGTTAACAGGGTGAGAAATCGAACCACCTTAGAGTTGAGCATGAATCAACTCAAAGCGAATGGTTCCCAAAGTCGGGGACGAAGTCAATAGCAGAGGTATTCGGTTGGCATCATTGGAAATCCACAGTGCTCCCTGTGCGATTTCTTCGCTCTGTTTACCCAATTTCACCAGCTTGAGATGGAGTCTCACCGCGGGATGTGGCCCCGCTTTGACTAGGATTTGCTCGTTACAGACAGGACTGACATAGAGCCGTGTTCTGTCTTTCCCATCATATATGTCAACAAACATTGGTTTGCTGAGATCTTTCTGGCTTCGAATGAGGCACGCTGCCGTTACAGGATCATATGCCCCGCGCACGGTCTCGCAATGGGATTCGTTTTCTTTGCCCTTTTGCTTACGGATTTGTACAAGATCGGTCTTGTGGTCAAAAACCAGGCCCACCGATTCAGAGCCTGCCAGATTGGATTTGAGCAAATAATTGTATAACTTGGGCTTAAAGCCGTTAGCGCTGAAAGTCACCTGAATTTGGCTCCAAATCTCACATATTGCCTTCAAAACTCCGTCTGAAACGGCCTGAACAGTAACAGTGACATCTTTCGAGCCGGCCTTCGTAGTGATGTCTCCATGCCCAGCTTTATTCCCGTTCCAGGTGACTTCGTACCGCAAAATCTCTGAGCGTTCAGCGGCGAGACACTGTTGAACGGACGCGAGAAGACACAGCAACCCAAGTGAAACTAACAGGTAGATCGATCTTTTCGTGGTACCAGCAAGATCCAATTTCATTTCCACGCCAAAAGGAGAATGCTTTAGCCGCCAATATCCCAGCTTGCCACGAAAACCCAACTGAAGCAAGTCTCATGACCGTCAGCCTGGCCGTGGTCACCCAATGCACGCCCCTAGTTGTCACCGGAAACGACGCCAGTGGTACCGGCTTTTCTTTTCGGGATTTTTTTCCTCGGGCATGACGGTCACAAGAGTATCGCCCATTATTTGATATGGCCACTTCACCGTATTTCCGAGGTCATCGGTTATAGTAATTTCCGATCTGTCAACGCTGTATTTTCCTGTACGGCTTTTGACCGGCTCGGCGTTCTCAGTACGGTTAAAGATGACCTGCCCGTCCCTTGTGAACTCGATCAGAGTCCTGGAAGCGTCCTTGGGACGCTCTTCATCGCCCTTGTCATCCACGCGATAAAGCAGCTCCCACGTATCCACGATATTTTTATCCCCGGGGGCCTCCGACGACCCCAAACCCGACGTGCCCGGTTCGATTCGAGCGCTCTTGGACATCCCGGTGCTGACGCAAGACGTGCATAGAAAAGGAATCAAGATGGCAAATATGAGTAATAATCTTTTACAGTTATATGCCATTCCGTCCGTTCCTCAAGCAACCGGGCTTGTTCGCCCGAATAAAATAGGATCTGTGTAGTCTAAATTTACTTACCAAAGGCTTTGAAACGGATTTTCTGCATCCAATATGTCACTACCGTCACGACTGGCTTCTCGGCGTTCACTTCTACCCCCAGCGGAGACAGTTGTGGGTCCTTCATCCTGTTTAGCCGGCCTTGCAACCGGCTTCTGAATGGGAAATTCACCTCGAGCCAGTCTCGTGATGAATCCCTGGTCCAAGATTATACAATACGAGCCAACCTCCAGGGTGTGGAAGACCGCCTCAGCGTCTTCCCAATCCAGTCCCAAACATCCGTGTGTGAGCCTACCTCCGGTAGCTTCGGCATAATGGATGTAACGCGTACCATCGAATACGCATTTGTAACGGAAGAAGCCGGGTACTCGCCGGTCTTCCCATCTTGTCGGTATAGGCTCACCTTCTTCCCGGAAATACCAATCCGGCCTGATCCAGTCGTCCACCGGCACCTTGCTCTTTATCGGAAAGATACCCACAGGGGTTTCGAAGGCCCCTGTCTCGGTCTTACCCTTGCCAATCGCCACCGGACCGATTCTCAGCGGGCGACCGGTACGATCGTAGAGATAGAACTGCACATTACGCTTGTCGAAGACGATGAAGGATTTACCGTTCCTGTTTCTAAGCAGACTCGCGATGTAGCGTGCTTCCGTCAGGACCCTTTGAATCGATGCCTCGTCACTAATCCGATGGCCGTAATAATTATCATACATTTGTTCCCGATTACGCTGAGAGGGACCGGCGTTTTGATTGTGACGCTCCACTTGATCTCGCAGTATCATTTCGGCATCTCGCTGGTCATATTGAAGATTGCCTTGCTGAGGCATCCATTGTTGACCGGCCCCTTCACCGTCGCGGCCGTAAGGGTATTGATAATAAGCATCAGAATTGTACATCTGGGCTTTCACAGGAACCACGGAAAGAAATAAGAAAAACAGTAGCCCCAAATAACTTTTCTTATTGCACGTGATTAAAGGCCGCTTCTGTCGCCTCACTGCGAAAACTCCTACACCACCTTGAAATCGTTTTTATCTATAAAGTAATTCACCCGCACTGTCAACGGCTGGACCATTTCGCCCCTATTGCGTTTGAGTCACAGGACTATCGTCTTTAAGTCACCAATCTCGGATCAGGGTTCCGAGGACCCGTTTTTCTCTTGGCTCCGCTTAAAGGACCCAAGCCGTCTCCGCTCACTTGGATCGACTTCAAACCAGCATTCCGTACTTCTTCATTTTATACTGCAAATTGCTTCTCGAAATCCCTAGCATCTTCGCCGCCTGAGCCTGAACGCCGCCGGCTTTTGTCAATGCCTGCCGGATCATTCTTTCCTCAATACATTCAAGGGTCTCAGCCAGTCCTTTCTCCCACGAAATAAGCTGATTCAACTCTTCCTCGATTTCCGGGGATTCTCTTATTTCGGGCGGGATGTCTTCGGGCATTATGATTTTGCTTCTGGCCATCACTATGGCCCTCTCAACGATGTTTTCCAATTCTCGCACATTTCCGGGCCATGAGTAACGGAAAAAGGACCGCATGACCTCAGCGTCAACTTCCTGGATTTCGCGACCCAGCCTCGCGGAAAACTTCCGAATGAAGTGGGCAACAAGAAATGGAATATCGGAACGTCGTTCTCGAAGCGGTGGAACGTCTATCCTTACCACATTGAGTCTGAAAAACAGGTCGCCTCGGAACTTCTCTGCTTCTACTTCTTCCTTGAGGTCCTTGTTGGTGGCGGCAATGATTCGCACATTCACTTTGACATCTTTGTTCCCGCCGACTCGCTGGAATTCCTGCTCCTGAAGCACACGCAACAGTTTCACTTGCACATTCGGCGACATTTCTCCAACCTCATCGAGAAAGAGCGTGCCACGGTCCGCGAACTCGAACTTCCCTTGCTTGAGGCCGACCGCGCCTGTAAAGGCACCCTTCTCGTATCCGAAAAGTTCCGATTCCAGAAGCGTTTCAGGGAGCGCAGCACAGTTTACGGAAACAAAGGGGGCATTTGAGCGTGAAGAAGCTTTGTGCAGACCGCGCGCTATAAGTTCCTTGCCCGTGCCCGATTCTCCACAGATCAGGACGGTGGTAGGAGTATCGGCAACGCGTTTCATGACTGTGTAAACCAGCTCCATTGGCTTAGACTTGCCGATAATGTTTCCCCACAAAGTCCCGAGTTCCGTCTCCAGGCGCCGAATGTTCTTGATGAGAGAGCGCTTCTCAACCCCGCGTGCCACAGCCCTCTTTACGTCCTTATTGTCAAAGGGTTTCTGGATATGATCCAGAGCGCCCTTCTTCATGGCGCTCACCGCTTGGTCAACTTCAGCGTAAGCGGTCATCAGGATTACCGGCAAATCGGAGTCCATGGCAGTGAGCTTTTCCAGCAGGTCCATTCCGGACATCCCAGGCATTTTTATATCGGTAAGGACAGTATCCACCGGCGTTTTCTCAATTATTTCCATTGCTTCCGCGCCCGAAGCCGCGGTTACTACCTCGTACCCTTCGTCTTGCAGGAGTTCTTCGAGGACAACGAGATAATTTTTTTCGTCGTCCACCACAAGGATTGTGCTCATTATCTATCGCTCTGTCCGATTGGAGCCGGAATCAACTTCGGAGCTTGAATTCCCTGGTTGGAGAAGGATCGTGAAGACCGCTCCGTGACCGGCTTCGCTCTTGACGTTAATTTCGCCGCCATGGGCGGTTATGATGTTGTGAACCACCGACAATCCTAAGCCTGTGCCCATCTCGTGTGTTGTGAAAAACGGGGTAAAGATCTTCGGGAGATCCGCTTCGTTAATACCGTGGCCGCTATCGGCAAAATCGACGCGAACCATAGAATCCTGAGTCGAGATATTGATAGCGAATTTTCCTCCGTTCTCCATCGCCTCGAATGCATTAATGGCCACATTAAGGAAAGCCCGGTAGAGTAGTTCGGGATCGCCTTGGACACTGGCGTCAACTGCTTCCAGATTGGTGTCTTCCCACACTATATGTCTGGACTGAATTTCTTGATCAAGATTGTTGCGAACCCGTGCTATGACTTCCGAAACATCGATGTTTCTCAAAGAGGGGGACCGAGGCCGAGCAAATTCCAAAAAGTCCGTAAGAATATTACTGAGACTACTCGCCTCTTCCACGATGACTCCCGAGAGCTTTCGTATTCGCGTCACGTCGGGATTCTCCGCCTTGGCCAGTACTTGGGCCGAAGAGCGAATGATCCCGAGCGGATTCCTGATCTCATGAGCTATGGTGGCCACCATTTGACCGATAGATGCAAGCTTCTCGGATTGTTGAAGTTTCTCTTCCAGTTTCTTCTGCTCTCTTGCTCTCTCCAGCAAGATCATCTCTCCCCTTCTGACAATGAGCGTCAACATGATGAATAGAAATACCATCAGGCCTATAGCCACAAGCATGACCACAAGAATCGAGCGCTGCACATTTACGTATTGATCGGTCACGTCTTGGGTTACCTGTATGACCCCGTAAATGTTTCCCAGCATCCAGAAATTTCCTGATACCTCTCTGAGGGGATAGTACGTGTCGGTCAACCAGTTGCCTTGCCAAAATGTGAGGGAGTCTCGTTCTTGCTCGATCTGCGTAAGATCTTTTCCATCCAATGCTTGATCAACGGCCGGATTGCTGGATTCGTACTTGCCTATCAGATCATATTCTGTGCTGTAAACGATTTTCCGATTCCGGTCTATGATCTTGATCCGGCGAATTTTAAGTCCATAGGTGAAATCTTTTATCAAGGAATCAAGTGAACCGAACTGGTCCCATTTGCGAAGGTCCATAGGAATCCCTCGCGCCTTTAAGGGCCCATAGAAGCCTATATAGATATTATAATTAAGATTTTCAGCCAATAGCCGCGCGTAGCTTTCCGCTCCCTTCAGGAGTGTGTTTATGCTTCTGGTGTATAAGAAGGCAGCAAGAAGGAATGTCACGACAGTTATGACAACAAAAGCCGAAACAATGAAATACTTCAATAACCTGAATGGTCCCCCGCGGTTCACGGTGGGAAGAGTGTCGCTGGACATCGAGGCCACCTGCTAGAAACTACCATCACAAGCAAGATCTATCATCAGATTCCTATAACGTAAAGCAAAACAGCGCCCAGGACCGATCAGCTCAGGGCCAAAAAATTGTAGCTGCGACCTTCGGCTGGACTGTGGTTCTCTAAGATCCTGTAAACGCTCATAAGCCAAACCACTCTGCCGCAATTCAATCGCTACTTGTTTTATCGGTTTTTCGGTCGGATCGGCACGCCCATTGGGTACGGATGATTCACCGGCGGGTCCCGAGCCTCAATCAACAAGGCAGGATAAGCGGATTTCGTTATGCATTTCCGATTTCATCAGGGTCCATACGCTCGAGGATCTTGGTCAACTCCTCGTCGGTCCTCTCGATGTCCTCCTGAGTAAAAATCATTTTGGGCTTGGCTCCTTCTTCCTGGTCCGCTTGAGTCATACCTTCGATAACCTTTTCACTGACAAAGATCGGGACTCCGGTCCAGGTCGCCAGAACGAGTGAGTCCGAGGGGCGAGCATCCACGGTGATAAGTTTGGATTCCGCGTTTTTCAAATAAATGGTCGCGTAATAGGTATGGTCCCGCAGATCGTCTATCTCGATATGCTCGATGGTGACGCCGGCCTTTTCAATAATGTTTCTCATCAGTTCGTGAGTCAGCGGGCGCTGAAAGACTTCTTTGTTCATGGCTCTCTGAAGCGCCATTGCTTCCACTGGACCTATCCAGATGTACAGCTCTCTCTCCCCGCCTTTCTCCCTGAGCAAGACAACCGGTTGCATATTGCGGGTATCAGAAGCAATTCCTGCTATCGTCATTTCCTTAAAATTTTTATCATTTTTCATGAGCGTCCTCTGGGCCTCGGCTAGGGGATCAAAATCCTGCGGTTCTCCCGGCGGGCACTTCAACAAGTCCTTGCAGGTTAACACCCAAAGCCGACTCTTGTCAACGAGCGAAGAAGAGGTGCATCCCAAATTTGTAGCCTACAGGAGGCTGAAGGGCACAAGTGACAGAACATTCCCCAATAATTGAATGGTGAGTAGTGACTTGGTGACTGATGGGAGGTGGTTATAGTCGGTGGGAAGTGGAAATGGGGAAACTTCTTCAACGCCCTCCCCTTGACAAGGGCTCATTGCAATGAGAAAAATATCGCCGGCCTTTGGTGGAACAACGGGCTGAGGATGCTTATATTTCTGTTGAGCTATCCGAACTGAGCAACAAAGAGGTGTGTCGATGTATTTGCCC
>DATJPW010000230.1:0-11849 GCA_035506215.1 Desulfomonilaceae bacterium | reverse complement strand
TACGAGTATTCGGTCTGGCGTTTTGACCCATTTGAATGGGAGTGCTTCCTCGTTCCATTGGTCGATAAATGCATGAATGGTCTTCCGGAGTGGTGTGACGCCCTTGAAAGAGCCCCTGCGGACTGCCCGTCTCGTAAGGATTGAAAACCACGTCTTTACCTGATTCATCCAGGACGCTGATGTGGGGGTGAAATGAAGCACATAACGCGGCCGACGAGAAAGCCACGACTTCCGAGGAAGTGTACTTCTTCGCTCGCTCAAGAGATAGCCAAGTAGATTATCTTAAGGAGTTTATCAAAAAGAATCTTGACAAGTGGGAAAACTTACAGCGAAAACGCATTGAGATCCCCGCTCATCGACGCACACCTTTAGTCGCCGGGTCACTCACAACCTGTGAGCATTCTTCAGGTGCAGCAACACACATGGTTGGTTACCATACTCACGATTCGGACTGCATCGACACAATATGCTTAAGACCAGTCGCGGCAGAGAGGAAGGCTGCCAGCAAGAGAAGCTTCCTCCAATACTTCTTGCATGTCTCGCCAAGTCAGTCGGACGAAGTCTCGGCGAGAATTTGCTGCAATTCCTTTATCAATGCCGGCAAATCTCCCTGGACAATTTCCCAGAGAATATCAAAATCCACTCCCCGTAGCCGTGAATCAGCCGGTTTCTAAGTCCGACAATGTCTTGCCACGGGATATTCGGATATCGCCGCCTAGTTTCTATGGTCACTCTGCCGGCTGCCTCGCCCACAATTTCAAGCAAGCGAACTAATGAAAGATTGAGCGGCCTATCCTGGTCGAGCGAGGTCACGCCGCGTCTTGCCCCGTGCCATTTCAACGGCTTCGGTTGCATGCTCCAGCATGTGCAAAAGTCGCACGTGATCTTCATGCAGAGTCATATTGGACCTCCGCCTCGGCAAGGACCTTGTCGTGGAAATATTTGCTCAGGAAGCCAGGGGTGTTGAGATCCACCTTTCGGCCAAGTAGCATGGAAAGTTCACGCTCCATAGAAAAAAACTAAGCCCTACTCGGACATCAGGCCGAAACTCAACCAGCACATCAATATCGCTATCGACGTCGAAATCAACGCGAAGGACCGAGCCGAACAATGCCAGTCTGCGGACGCCGTGCCGCCGGCAGAATTCTGCAATCTTATCCTTCGGCATGTCAACGCCGTGATATTTCACAGACAAATACTCTATGCGAAGGGCCTCATCCATCGACGCCGGTATTGTTCTGCTCGCTCCCGATTAGTTGTTGTCGTGTGCATTTTCGGTCATAGGCAGCTTCGATCTTTTCTATTAGCTCGTCAGTATTGTATGGCTTGAGCATATAGTCATATGCTCCCAATTCCATAATCTTCTTAGCCGTGTCAACCGAAGCGTAGCCGGTCATTATGATCACTTCGATGAAGGGATCGAGCTTTCTCAATTCCGCCATGGCTTGCACGCCGCTCATTTCAGGCATTCTGACGTCCAGGATGACCACGTCATAGGAATTTTCACGCAATTCTTTAAGGGCCTCTTTTCCGCTTCCTACAGAGGAAGCCTCCAGTCCCCTCACTGTCAGCAATTTGCACATAGTGGTTCTGAATCTTTCTTCATCGTCCACTATTAGTACCTTCGGCTTGGGAGACATTATTCGACCTCTCCTTCCTGCGGCCTCTCAACTGGGAGATTTATCGTAAATGCGGTACATTTGCCGACATCACTGGTAACGGCAATGGAGCCGCCGAGCTTTTCGATAATGCCCCGGCAGAGGGCAAGTCCGAGCCCGGTGCCTTTCCCGGTCGGCTTTGTCGAAAAAAACGGAGTGAATATCTTATCAAGATTTTCTTCAGGGATACCACAGCCAGTGTCCTCGATCGTGATTTCTATGGCGGTGTCGTCCATGGACCTGGTGGACACTGTTATCTTGCCCTCTCTTTCTATCGCCTGCGTGGCGTTCACCAACAAATTGAGAACTACCTGGCGCAGCAACGGGGGATCGCTGTAGATAGGGGGTAAAGTAGGCTGAAATTCTCTAATGATCTGAATCTGTTTTGCGACCGCATCGATCTTCACCACGTCTGTTATGTGATCAATCAAATCGTTTATTTCGATGCGTTGAATCACCGGCTTCAGCTCGCCGGCGAGACTCAGAATCTTGTGCACAATCTCCTTGCATCGATCTACCTGAAGAGAAATCACTTTCAAGGACTCACTAAAATCCTCTTTCTCTTTTAACTGATCGCCACTGCTGTTTTTCAATATATGCTCTATCCATTGGACCTCTTGAGCAATTATTCCCAGCGGATTGTTTATTTCATGGGCGATACCCGAGGAGAGCTCATCTATCGAGGCCAATTTGTGGGTCCTGGCAAGCTGGTCCTCCAGCAGGCGTCTTTGACGCCTGGATTTCCTGAGTTCACGTGTCAGTCGTCTAGTCATGAAGAATGAAACAACGGCAAGAAGGACGGCTCCTGCGGCGAACAGCTCGCCGGCCCTCAAGTAGAGAGGTATCCCCGATAATAAGATTAAGATACTTGCCAAATGTGCTCGGAGGACGCGGTAAATCACGTTCCCGATCTGTTGTTCCGCCATTTAGCGTTCTCGCCTTCGGTTTCGACTACCGCACGAATTCGTCATTTGGTCTACTTTTCCCGCTCCCTTTCTTCTTCAATTACCTTTCTCTCGTAAGCACTCATCATTTTTTTGAGAAGATCTGCAAAAGGTACCGGTTTCATGATGTAATCGTAGGCCCCCAACTGAAGACCTCGAACACCTGATTCCACAGACCCGTGACCGGTCAGCATAATCACTTCCATGTAGGGTCTTTTTTTCTTCATCTCGGCCAGCGCTTCAATGCCGTCAATACCGGGCATCTTCACATCCAGGACGCACACGTCAAAGTCCCTCGTCTCTAAAATTTTCAGGGCTTCTTTGCCGCTATGTACTCCTTCCACGTCCAGGCCTTTGTCTTTCAGGCGCTTGACCATAGTTTCGACAAAATCTACCTCATCATCAACGATCAAAACTGCAAATTTTTCCATTGGAGTCAGTCGTACCTCCTTTCCCTTCAGCGGCCGCAATCATTGGACTTGCACCTCTGATATTCAGACTGCGGGCAATCGGATAGTAAACGTGGTGCCCTTTCCTTCCCGACTGGTCACAGCGATTCGTCCTCCCAATTTTTCTATTATGCTGTAACTAATAGAAAGACCCAATCCCGTGCCTTCATTGGCTGCTTTTGTAGTGAAGAACGGATCAAATATTCTTCCGATTATGTCTTTGGGGATTCCTGGCCCAGTATCTGAAATCTCGATTACAACTTCGCCCGGTGTGCCGCTATTGTAATTTGTCATGATAAAGATGGATCCGGATTTCCCGATGGCGTCTATGGCGTTATCAATGATATTGAGAAAAACCTGCTGAAGTTGCGCTTGGTCCGTGGTGATTCGAGGCAGGTGACTGTCATACGCGGTCTGGATTCGAATTTCCCTGAAATGCGCTTCATTTTCGAGAAACGTAACCGTCTCACCCAGAAGCTGGTTTATGTCAACCATCTCTTGTGAGGGCTCCATTCGACGCCCGAACCGCAGCAGCCTATGCGTGATGGTTCTGCACCGTTCGACGTGGCGCTCGATTTTCTTGATGCACTCTTGAAACTCCCGGAGATGAGGGCTATCAGCCACGCCTTCTTCCGAGAGCAGATCTTTCATCCAACCGGCTTGGTCACCAATGATCTGCAGAGGATTATTTATCTCATGTGCGACCCCCGCGGCCATCTTCCCCAGGGCTGCCATCTTGCTCGATTGCACCACCATGTCGTCACTTCTGGCCTTTTCCTGTTCAATACGCATCATTTCATTGGTTATGGATCGGGTGGTGAGGATGGTTCCCACCACAACAAGCAAGATGCCCGCGGCCAATATCAGGCCTTCGACATAGCGAGCCCTGAAAAGGGGCGCCATTTCCTGTTGGGGGTCCTCCTTGATGACCAGTATCCATTTGGGGTTCTTGATTTGGGTTATAGCAAACAGGCTTTCTTCCCCCTGATAATCTATCTGTTCCACGTGGGTACCCACTGAAGAAGAGAAATCAGGAGTGTTGGGCTTCCCAAGGAGGTGACCGCTGAACCGAGGCGTTGTCTGAAGCATGTCGCGACTGTTGATAATGAATGCATCACCTTTCTTGCCTACCTGAGCTGCACTCACAATGTTGTCGATTACGTCGGAATTTATTGTTGCGCGCAAAATCCAGGTTCGGTTTCCTTCCTGGCCCGTAACCGCAATAATAAAGTGAGGAATTTTGCGAAAGCCCAAGAAAACGTCGCTTACGTACAAGCCTGAAGACATCACCGCATCAAACCAGTCTTCCTCCGCGTAATTGACCGCTTTAAGTTTTTCGTAATGTGGTCCGACATAAGCCAAGTGATTGCCTTGATCATCGATGATCCCTATGTCAATGAACGATTTCGAGCGCGACTGCATGATGCTGAAGATTTTATTTAAATACGCTTCATCTTTCAGCCGATCCAAGGAATGGGTGTGAGCAATAGTGATAAGTTGGGATATGCGCTCATCAAGAAACAGTTCAATAGCGCCGGCCCTATTTTGCGCCAAACTCCTCAGCGCTTCCAGGATCTTGCCTTTGTATGACTCACTGAATTGATAATATATAGTTATTCCAAGCGAAAAGAGTGGAATCAATGAAAAACAGAGTGTCATGGTCACGATCTTCAAGCGTAGGACCCTGTAATATCTCGGTGTCATTAATTCCCTCCGAGGAGCTTCTTATATAGAATGCCGGGTCAACAAAGAATCTTTTTCAGTCGGTTCAGGCCTTCCAGTTGATTAGTAGCAGGAAGGCAAGAATTAAGCCAAGTAGAGCCATGATCGCGCCTGAAATCCGATTCACCAGCTTTAATTGATTGAGGTTCAGTTGTGGTCGGAAGTAAGTGGCCACTCCAACCAGAAGAGGTGACCAGAGAGCAGATCCGCAAAAAACTCCCGCCACTAATATAGCCGTGGAGACGAAATCTCCTTTCCATCCGGGGACGCCGAGAGCAGTAAATGTTGCGGTGAAAATGACAAGCGGAAAAGGATTGGCCAACATGAGCAGGAATGTTGACGTGAAATCGCCTAAGAGGCCGGTCGGACCATTGTTTGGGGCCTGTTGGGTCGGTTCGGAAAAAAAAATCCTGATTCCAAGGAGGATCAAGATCAGTCCGCCTCCCAGTTCAAGCCATAAGTGTTTCTCCTGCAAGAAATTTGAAATTAGCGTAATGCCGAATCCCGCTAGACTGCAATAAAGCATGTCCGCCGTGGATGCTCCCAGGACTGATGCCAAACCTGCCGCACGCCCTTGAGTGAGAGTACGCCTCACGGACAACAATCCAACCGGGCCCACTGGAGCGCACATTATCAGCCCGATTAATAGCCCTTTGACAAAGACCATTGCCTCTCTATTTCCGTCAAAAATCTATGCTGATACGTAGTGAAAATAAATGTTTCTGTCAATGCCCTTGTCGATATGTGAAGTCAAACATATCCCTCGAACGGGATGGAATCTGCGGAGGGTCTTTTTTAGAAAATCTGGTTCGAGCAATTCTTGATTCTCAGAGGCAGTACCGATTTATAGATCACTACAAGACCCGCGCACCACACGGCGAAGCAGTCTCATCGGATACATGGGTCAACTTCCAGATTCTTCGATGTTGTATTTGCCGTCGAAATGATATTGAATGAATCATCCATTGCGACGGTCAACGGGCAGAAGCCAATAATTTACTTATAATTTAAGGAAAGACGAGACAAAAAATGTCCGAGAATGAAGTTTACCAAGTATTGGCAGATCACTTGTCGTGCCTCGGGATGGGATATCCAGTCCGAGATGACCTGATAGAAATACTGAAAGAAAACTTGACTCCTGCGGAAGCCCGGATCGCCTTGGCTGTTCCGACAGAGGTCATTCCCATGACTCCGGTAAGTGTGGATGAGATTTCGGCCAAAGTTGACCTCCCCAGGGACGAATTGGTGACTATTCTCGAAAAGCTCGTGGCCAAGGGGATGTTGTTCTCGGGCAAAACGGTAAAGGGCGAAGACGGTTATGCTTTGTTGCAAGTGGGCTTCGGCTTTCCCCAAACTTTCTTCTGGAAAGGAGAGGATACGCCTCACAGCCGTAAGATGGCTCAGATGGTGGCCAAGTATTTTAACCGGCAGGTTACGGCTGAGGCATACGGCAGTGAGACCAAGCCGTACCGGTACATTCCTGTCGGGAAATCGCTCAAGCCGGAGCTGCAAGCGGTTTACCCGTACCATATGATGGAATCCGTTATTGAAAAAGCCCAGGTCATAGCGGTCGCGCACTGCCCGTGCAGAATATCTTATAGACTAGCGGGCAGAGGCTGTGATCATCCCACGGAAGTTTGCATGAAATTTGACGAATTGGCACAATTTGTTATCGACCGAGGGTTAGCCAGGGAATTAACTAAGAAAGAGGCGCTGGATATCATCAAAATCACCGAAGAGGCCGGCTTAGTTCACTTTGTTGACAACAGCGAAGGTGAAATAAAGCATAATTGCAACTGTTGCGGCTGCGCGTGCTGGAACGTAGGGAACATCAGACGAAGAAAAATACCGCGTGATAGCCTTATGGCCGTTTATTTCATTAGAAATACGGACCTCGACATTTGTGCCGGATGCGGAGAGTGTGCCGAAATCTGCCCGGTTGAAGCGGTGAAAATGGAAGACGGCAGCCCGATTGTCGATGAGGAATGGTGCATCGGCTGCGGGGCCTGTGCGACCGTGTGTTCCATGGATGCAATAACAATGGTCCTCAGAGGGGACCGAACCGTAAGACTGCCCGCAACCGGCTTCAAGGAATTACATGAACAGATACTGGAAGAAAGACGTGCCGGAACAAAAGGTTGAAACATCCAATTTGTAAAAATGGGGGGATTGGTAAGACCATCGTCTCGCCGGTCTACATGGATGACCGGCAAGATGCCGGTCCCACTGTACGCGGGAGGGTCAGGGAGAGGACGTTCCATAGAAATTCGCAGTGGAACAGAAAGACATTAAGACAGAAAGGGATGCCATGCTCAAGGTTACTTGCTTCGGGGCCGCCGGGTCGGTGACCGGTTCCAATTATCTCATCGAGACCTTCCAGGGTAACAAGGTCCTTGTGGATTGTGGACTTTTCCAGGGTGGAAAAGAGATGGAACGTCGGAATTGGGATGAGTGGGGTTACAACCCAAAAGAAATCAAGAACATGATTCTGACACATGCCCACATCGACCATAGCGGGCGTATTCCCAAAATTGTTAAGGATGGTTTTCATGGCAGGATTATCACTTCGCCGCCCACGGCCGAACTCTGCGAGGTAATGCTCCCCGATTCGGCCCACGTACAGGAGATGGACGCAGAGTTTCGGACGAAGAGAAATCGGCGGCAGGCCCGACACGGCGTCGAGCCGCTGTATACTGTGAAGGACGCTGAGGAAAGTCTACGCTATCTGGTCCCGACCGAGTTCGATCAAATTTTTGACGTTGAGCCTGGGATCAGGGCCCGGCTTCGGAATGCCGGACATGTCCTCGGTTCCTCAATTGTCGAGCTTTGGTTGAAGGACGATGGGAAGGAAGTAAAAGTTGTCTTTTCCGGCGATCTGGGAAGAGAGCACCAGCCCATACTGAACGATCCCATCGAAATTGCGGACACGGATTACCTGTTTGTCGAATCGACATACGGTGACCGTCTGCATCGTGGCTTCGAGGAGAGTAAGGCGGAGCTTCTCGAAGCAATCAAGTATGCGGTCTCCCACAATGAAAAGGTGATCATACCCGCGTTCGCTCTCGAAAGAACACAGGAAATTCTCTACCTTCTTGGAGAATTTTCCCGGGCGGGACAGCTCCCCAACATTCCCATCTACCTGGACAGTCCGCTGGCCATTAAGGCAACGGAGATCTTCCGAAAGAACAAGCAGTATTACGATGAAGCTGCTCGCGTGATCGTCGAGAACGGGTTCGATCCGTTCAGCATGCCCAACCTCAAACTAACTCCCACGACAAAAGAATCCATGGAGATCAACCAACTGCACGGGTCCGCGATTATTATCTCAGCCAATGGAATGTGCACAGCGGGCCGGATCAAGCATCATTTAAAACACAACTTGTGGCGTCCAGGTGCAAGTATTGTCATCGTTGGGTTCCAGGCGGAAGGGACGACCGGCCGCCAGATCGTGGATGGCGCGAAAGCCGTCACGATCTTTGGTGAAAAAGTGGCGGTCAGAGCGAAGGTATTCACCATCGGCGGTTTCTCGGCTCACGCGGACCAGGCGGACCTCCTCACGTGGGTTGGTCATTTTGCGGAAAAGTCGAGGCCGCAGGTCTTCGTCATTCACGGCGAGCCGAAGTCCTGCCAGGCGCTGGCCGCGGCGATCAGAGAGCGGTTTCATCTAGACGTCCACGTCCCGCAATGGCGCGAAGTGTTGCGTCTGGACCGCCGTGAACTTGTGTCCGAAGTCCTGCCGAAGGTTGCGCCGGTTGATTTGCGAGCGGATATGTTGGCGCTGACCGCGGACCTTGAAGCTGAAATCGCCAGACTAAAACAGCAGCTTGCCGGGAACGAGAAGAAGATTTCGGAGGGTCACCTGGAAAAACTCAGAGACATTCGTGACGAACTGCAAGCCGTGGCTTTGGAGTAAGCACTGTCTGCTTCGTTCAGCGAGAAATTGGGGGCTCTTTCTTGCAACAAAAATCACGCTTCCGGAACTTATAGAGAAGTCCCCACGTCATAGCGTTCTTATAGCCTCCAGCACGTAGACATGTGGACGCCTCAACACAAAAGTGCTCATCCTAAAGATCGGGGGGTCACGATGAAGGGAACTCATTACATACTCAAGGCGCTAGCGGCTGAGGGAATAGAAGCTCTCTTTTTTGTACCTGGTGGTCTGATAGATCCGTTTTTGAGCGCATTTGAGGACACACCTCAAATCCGGCCGATTGTCGCGGCCCAGGAAGGAGGCGCCTGCTACATGGCTGACGGATATTCGCGGGCCAGCGGGAATTTCGGCGCTTGCCTGGCTATTGGCGGGCCCGGTTTGACAAATATGACGACCGCGGTCTCAACTGCCTGGACAGACGAATCTCCCCTACTTGTCCTGAGTGGCGAGGTAGCCACGTTCATGGAAGGACTTGGTGGGTTCCAGGACGCCAGTGCGTCAAGCTTTAACGATACGGAAATCCTCAGATCAGTGACCGCAATGTCCCTCAGCATAGAGAACCCGCATTTGTTGAATCATCACTTTCGCGAGGCGCTGTTGACTATGTTCGGTAGGTGCAACCGCCCGGTGCACTTAAGTTTACCACGTGACCTTCAGGAAGCTGAGATATCCGTGGCTCACGTGCCTTTAGACAGGTCTCTCATAGAACCCAAGGTACTGGACTCCGGCGCCGCAGATCGGTTCTGGGCCAGGGTAGCTCCAGGGAGGACTTACGACAAAAGGGCCGACAAGATAGCAATTCTAGCGGGATATGGCGCGGAAAGGTCTAACGCTTCAAAAGCGCTCCTTGGATTCGCCGAAACGTTTCACATCCCCGTCGCAACGACCCTAAAGGCCAAGGGAGTTTTCCCGGAAGATCACCCATTGTCGCTGGGAGTCTTCGGTTATGCAGGCACCAGGCACGCGTCGGCTGCGATCCTGTCGGATGACCTGGAATTCCTTCTAGTTTTGGGATCGGGCCTTAACGAGAGAGACACAATGCATTGGAATGCCAAGCTCGCTTCCCAGCACGGCCTGTTTCAGGTCGATATGACACCCGAAGCAAGCAGCGCGGTCTACGGAGGGGCAGCCGCGGTTATTGGGGATGTTTCGGCCTTTATAGAGAGAATAATGTCTGAGCCAGGCGACCTGCTAGCTCACCTCGATGCGGGAAAAGGCATTCGTGACGAGTGGATAAACGGTATCCGCAAGGCGCCTCGCCTCTATGACGCAGAGAATTGTTCCAGTGACGCAATTCCCATACATCCTGCAAGGATAATCAGCGAACTCAGAAGAGCTATGCCTAGAGAAACCGTCGCACTCGTAGACAGCGGCGCGCATCGTGCTTTTGCCGGACAGTATTGGGAGAGTTACGAGCCCAGGACTTATATTTCAGCGACCAATCTGGGCCCTATGGGATGGGCCATTCCAGCCGGAATCGGAGTAAAGATTGCGAGACCCGATAGACCGTGCGTTGTAATTACCGGAGACGGATGTATGCTGATGCACGGTCTGGAGATACAGACCGCGGCCAGGTTCGATGTTCCGGTAATATATGTTGTCATAAACAATTCAGCCTTTGGGAACGTTTGGCTTCGCGCTTCGAAAATCGGTCCGAAGCCCTCTGAACTGACATCACTCCCTGATCATGACTGGGCGGGCCTGGCTAAAGCGCTCGGGCTGAAGAGCGTGACCGTTCGTAAGCCGCAGGAATTGGCGCCTGCCTTCCACCAGGCCCTTGAAGCAAAATCAGCTTTTCTGGTGGACGTAAAGGCTGACAAGCGATTTGGCACGCCTGTCGAGCCCTTCACAGAATCCATCAAATCTTGGAGTTACCATGAATAGAGGAGACAATGATGGCCGCTTTACCTGATTTGACCGACAAGCTTACCGGCAAAGCCAAGGAAATTTACAACGAGATTCTGGCTCGACGGTCCGCGCAGGGTGCCAAGGTGCGGGGCCTGTATATTCCCCTGATGAATCATCCTGAATTAATCCAGCTTATTGAGCGCCTCGGATACTACCTCAAGTTTGAAGGAAAGCTGCCAAGAGACGCGTATCAATTTATTGTGCTATCCATTGCCAGAAGAATTGGAGTAGCCTTTGAGTGGGTGGATCATGTGGAGCATGCCCGGGCCGCGGGCCTGAGCGACGTGTTGATAGACGCCATCTTGAAGTCGGATCGTGGGTCAATTCCCCATCCGTATTCTGTGATTCTCGAAACAACAGATGCTGTGCTGGAATTCAAATCAATCCCGGAAAATCTTCAGAATCAAATGATAGAACTTTATGGAGTCCAAGGTCTCCTGGAAGTCGTAACCTTGTGCGGGTTCTACCAAATGGTTGGTGAGATTACAGAAGCGTTTGATGTGCCGCTTCCTGAAGGCTCGGTGAATCCTTTTTGAAATATTTGTAGATGTAATAGAGGAAACCGTATGACACAACACAGTCACAAGCATTCTGATTCGCACAGACATGCGCGAGCGGCCGAGGCCGAGTCAAGCACTATGAAATTCCACAAAGACTGGCGGGTCTGGCTGGCCGTGGTCATAATGCTGGCCGCCGCAATCATTTACGTCCTTACCCTGGACGACTCGATTATACCGGTCATTATACGATAGTTAGAACCGACATCGTACTAGAGGCTTCTGAGCTGCAAGAGAACATTCCGCAATAAAGGGTACGAGGGCACGGGCTTTTACCCTTACGATCAATCAATCTCACCAGGACATAGATGATACCTATTTTCTTGTGTACAACGGCTTCCCTGAAAGGAAGACGATTCACGGAATTTACGTTTTGAAAGGAGATGACCGCCTATTTACCCCTCGGCGAGCCGGTCTGAACATGGGGTCATTCCAAAAGCAGTTCTTTGAGACCGATGTAAGCTGCATACTTCCAAAGACCATACTGGAAGATTGAACGTTTGGTTGTCTTCTAGAAAATTCGCAGGAAATTCATTGCAGAAGGTGACAAGCTCTTGTCACGAGACGAATTGGAAACAGAGATCGCGGTACGCAAGGGCGGGATCTACAGGAAACCTACGTGACTTACATCTGCGTATCGTGATCACTGCCGTTTCCATCTGTGCAGACTCAATCTCATT
>DATJPW010000229.1:0-9631 GCA_035506215.1 Desulfomonilaceae bacterium | reverse complement strand
CTCCGCCTGCCAGGCCCATTTCATCCATCATCCGCATGTCTTTAACAAATCCGAACGTACGTGCCGGGGCAATCTGTTCTTTGAAATCCTCCGGGCTGTTGCACTTGAAAACCATGTGCATAGTGCCGATAGGCGGCGGATAATCAAGATAATACTCGACTTCCAACGCGTCCGAGGGCTCGACTCGAAGGTGCTTGGAACCATTCTGGCCCATCGGCAGGTCAATTGGCTCAGTTATGACGATCTCTTCGATCGGCTCGTCCTGGGGTATGATTTCAGCGCCCTCCACAAGCTTGCAGAATTCGAGCGCAGAACCATCCATAACCGGGACTTCGCCGGAAATCTTCACCATCACATTGGTGAGGCCGTACACATGGAACACCGCCATCAGATGCTCGATGGTTTTGGCAAGCGTTCCATTACCTTTGAGGCAGGTGGAAAATCCGGTGGATGCCACGTTGTCCAATACAGCCAGCACAGTCTCGTCCGTGGTTATATGGCCGAACACGATACCCGAGAAAGGCGGAAGAGGAGAAAGCGTCAAGCCGGTTTTTTCTCCCGTATGAAGCCCCTGCCCGTACACTACGACGCTTCCCCTTAAGGTTTTCTGCTGGCGCAGCGGCTCGGTTATCATGGGTCCCACTGGCACGGGGTGCGCGGCTCCCGTTTCACGGCGCAAATCGGCAGAGGTCGGTTCACCGGTGGAATCCCGCATCGTCGGCGGCATCTCGATTCCTTGCTCAGACGGAATAAGAAGATCGTTAACTGTTATTCGTGGACCGGGAGCTGTCATTACAACATGCTCCATAAGGATCTTGAGTTCCTTAACGTTACCGGGCCACGAATAGGCCAGCAGCCTTGACATGGCTTGATCATCCGCCCCCGTTATTTCCCGCTCGAATTCGACAGACGCCTCCTTCAGAAAATATTCCACAAACAGCGGTATGTCCTGCGCCCGTTCCCTGAGTGTGGGTATTCTAATCACACGCTGGGCCAAAATGTCGGCGAGTTCTTCGGGGATGTTTTCTTCCCGGACCAGTGTCTCAGGATCAGCAACCGAGGTGGACACTATCCGGAACCTGGAGCCGTTCACATGATCCGTTGATCCGTGTCGGTCCACACAGTCGCGAAGAATCTCGGCAAGACGGATCTTCAGGCGCCTTTCCAGGCGATCCACTCGAACGAGAAGCAGCGTGCCTCCGGCCGCTTGTGCCAGTTTGCCGGAAGACTTCCCATTGGACGCCTTTCGCTTTCCGAAAAAAACTTCCTCTATGTTAGCCTCGGTCAGCTCGGGGCATGGGACTTTCACAAGATTGTTACGGTCTTTTCCTTCCAGGAAATGGATTGTCCTGGCAATGAACTCTTTACCGGTCCCGCTTTCGCCGGAAAGCCAGACTGATCCGCGCTCGATTGCGGCATTTTCGAGTGCGCGTCGAAGAGCCTCGGTCTTCGCGGATGTTCCTATGAACATACCGGGACTGGACCCGTTTCCTTCGTGAGATCGTTTTTCAGACTGGCGATCAGCCACCGCTTTGTGAACAAGGTGGAGAACGTCTTCAAGATTCAGTGGTTTCTCAAGGTAATCGGTTGCTCCCAGCTTTATGGCTTTAACTGCGGTCTCGATTGTGCCATGCCCGCTCATCATGACCACGGAGCAGTCGGGGTTGATCCTTTTGATGGCTTTGAGGGTCTGCATGCCATCGATTCCGGGAATCCAGATGTCCAGGAAGACCATGTCCGGGGAGTCGCTCTGGACAACGTGCAAGGCGTCCTGGCCATCGCGCGCGCGGAGCACCTCGTGGCCCTCGTCAGCCAGTATTGCGCCAAGAGAATCCAGGATCTCTTCCTGGTCATCGACTATGAGTATGCGGCCTTTGTTCATAACCCGCCGATATTAACGTCAAGCAAGTCTTTACACAACGGAAAAATCCGATAACGACTTACCGCTGATATATCAAGGACCTAAGCGATGATGCCAACACCCGAAGATTAACCGCGGCCAATCGACTGTTTGAATACAATATTACCAACTCAAATACAAAGTGTTTAAAAACATAAGGCATTCTGCGGGTAATCATCAGACGCCCTGCCATCGCCGAGCGGCTTGCAGGGCTGTTTTCGCTTGCAAAAGGATACGGCCGTCGGTATTTTGTATTGTTTGACTGATCGCTTAAGTGCCCTCTATTGATCAGTTCCGTTGGCGTATGAAATCTCGCCCGCGGTGAGAACAAGCGGAGGCATGGAATTAATGAATCTGCATGAATATCAAGCCAAGGAGTTGCTGGCGTCCAGAGGTGTTCCCATTCCGCGAGGTTCAATTTGTTACACTCCATTGGAAGCGCTAGTCGCTGCCCGGCGACTCGGAACCGAGAAGGTAGTGCTTAAGGCGCAGGTCCACTCAGGTGGCAGAGGGAAAGCCGGCGGAGTGGCGTTGCTGACCATGAACGACGACATTCGTTCCGCTGCCGCGGACATTCTTGGCAAAAGGTTGGTGACCAATCAAACCGGGCCGGACGGCAAACCGGTGAGCGCCCTTCTGGTGGAAGAGGCGGTTCCCATAGATCGGGAGATTTACCTCGGTGTTGTCCTGGAAAGGACTACTGGGCAGGTTACCATCATGGCAAGTCCCGAAGGCGGAATGGAAATTGAAAAGCTGGCCAGGGAGGCGCCGGAAAGCATCTTCACGCTCAGGGTAAGCCCGCTAAGAGGACTCGTGTCGTACCAGGCGAGAGATATGGCCTATCTTCTCTCCGATCATCATGTTCTCGCCGCGGAACTGGCAAAAATCATCACAGCCTTGTACGAAGTTCTCGTTGATTACGACTGCTCTCTCGCGGAGATCAACCCGCTGGTTGTCTCAGGCGACAAGGTGTTGGCATTGGATGCGAAAGTGAACCTGGATGATAACGCTCTGTTCAGGCATCCTGAATTTGAGCGGTGGCGTGACCGCTCGCAGGAAGATATGCTGGAACTCGCCGCGCACAAGGATGGCCTAAGTTACGTGAAATTGGACGGCAATATCGGCTGCATGGTTAATGGCGCCGGTCTGGCAATGGCGACCCTGGATCTCATTTCGCTTCATGGCGGCGCTCCTGCCAACTTCCTGGACGTGGGAGGCGGCGCAAGCGAGCAAGCTGTAATGGACGCCATGAACATCCTGCTGGATGACGAGAGAGTGAAGGTGGTCTTCATCAACGTCTTCGGAGGTATTCTCAGATGTGATGTGCTGGCCCAAGGTGTTGTCACGGCGCTTGAAACCAGGCACATCCACCTGCCGGTGATTGCCCGCATTGAAGGGACCAACATTGAGCAGGGTCGAACTATTTTTCGAGAGTCGGGGCTTCCTATAGAATTGATTTCTTCACTGGATGACGCTGCCAAGCTGGTAATAAAAAAGGCAGCATCCGTATGAAGACTACCCCATTCCTTAAGGAATAGAGATGGCAATTCTAGTCAACAAGCAATCGCGAGTTGTCTGCCAGGGCATCACGGGCCGCAACGGAACGTTCCATTCCTTGGCCTGCCGAGATTATGGGACCAACATGGTCGCCGGTGTCACGCCGGGCAAGGAAGGGCACAGCGTAGAAGGCATCCCGGTGTTCAACTCGGTGTGGAAAGCGGTTAGAGAAACAGGAGCCGATGTCTCCATAATCTTCATTCCCGCCGCGCATGCTCGCGAGCCCATCCTGGAAGCGGTGGACGCAGGTATTCGGGTGATAGTCTGCATAACTGAAGGCATCCCGCCTTTGGATACAGCATCCGCTCTGTACACGGTGCGGCAGGAAGGCGGGTACCTGATCGGGCCGAATACTCCTGGGATCATTTCACCTCCGGAGAAATGTAAGGTGGGGCTCATGCCCGGTTATATTCATACCCCGGGAAGGGTAGGGGTGATCTCTCGCTCCGGAACCCTCACGTACGAGGTAGTGGACCAACTCACGAAGAACGGTGTCGGACAGAGCACGTGCCTTGGGCTCGGCGGTGACCCGGTAGTGGGACTGAGCTTCATAGACGTGCTCAAAATGTTCCAGGATGATCCGGAAACGGACGCTGTGGTGCTTATCGGTGAAATAGGCGGGTCCGCTGAGGAGCATGCAGCGGAGTTCATCAAGACCGAATTCAGCAAACCCGTAGCTGCCTACATAGCCGGCCGTCTGGCCCCGCCTGGAAAAAGGATGGGACATGCCGGCGCGATCATCGACGGTGGCACCGGTACTGCACATGGAAAGATTCAGGCTTTGACCGACGCCGGCGTGACTGTGATCGAAAATCTGACGCAGGTAGGGTCTGCGGTCAAAGCGATGCTTCAGTAATCAAGGTTGCGATCTTAGGTAACAGGAGACTTAAATGTCGGTCACACAAGATAAGTTCGAGGAATTGCAGCGTAGACTTGCCGACGCCGATGCTGCCGGAGGACCGGAGAAAGTTGCAAAGCAGCACGAGTCCGGCAAAATGACGGCCCGGGAGAGGGTCTTGGAACTCTTGGATGACGGCTCATTTCAAGAGATAGACAAGTTTGTCACCCATCGATGCACCGATTTCGGCATGGAAAAGATGAAGATCCCCGGAGAAGGCGTTGTAACAGGTTTCGGGCGGGTAAACGGCCGCGGAGTTTACGTGTTCGCCCAGGACTTCACTGTTTTCGGCGGCAGTCTCTCTTACACTCATGCTCAGAAGATCTGCAAAGTCATGGATCTGGCGTATCGGAACGGGTTTCCTCTGGTGGGTATCCCGGACTCGGGTGGGGCCCGCATTCAGGAGGGTGTGGAGAGCCTGGGTGGTTACGGCGAGGTATTTTATCGTAACGTGCGCGCTTCTGGGGTAATCCCTCAGATATCGGTCGTCATGGGTCCTTGCGCAGGGGGAGCGGTATATTCACCGGCAGTCACCGATTTCATATTTATGGCCGAAAAAACAAGCTACATGTTCATCACCGGGCCGCAGGTCATTAAAGAGGTAACGAGCGAAGAGATCGACCCGGAAAGCCTTGGCGGCGCCAAAGTTCACGGCAGGGTCTCGGGGGTTTGCCACTTCCACTATCCTTCTGAGAAAGAGACGCTGGAGAAAGTCCGTGAGTTGCTGTCCTTCCTTCCTGACAGCAATCGAAGTCGCCCGCCTGTAGTCCCTTGCGATGACCCGACTGACCGGGTGGTCCCTGAATTGGATGAGGTCATCCCCGACAGCCCCCGCCGACCCTATGACATGAAAAAGATCATAGTTCCCGTTTTGGATAACAGGCATTTCTTGGAAGTCCACGCACATTACGCTCGGAACCTCATCACCGGTTTCGGCCGGATCGGCGGAAAGACAGTGGGGATTGTCGCCAATCAGCCCATGGTCATGGCAGGCTGCCTTGATACCGAGGCCTCGGTGAAATGCGCCAGATTTGTGCGGTTCTGCGATGCATTCAACATCCCTCTTTGGACATTGCTTGATGTCCCCGGGTATCTTCCCGGCACACAACAAGAGCATGGGGGCATTATCAAGCACGGGGCAAAGATCCTTTACGCATATGCGGAAGCTACCGTTCCCAAAGTGACTCTCATTACTCGCAAAGCTTATGGCGGCGCGTACGTTGTCATGGCAAGCAAACACCTGAGGGCCGACGTAAATTTGGCTTTCCCGTCCGCTGAAATAGCGGTCATGGGACCTGAAGGCGCCATACAGATCCTTTTCAGGAGAGAGATCGCGAAGGCGCAGGATAGAGTGGCCAAGCGGAATGAGTTGATCGATGACTATGTGCAAAAATTCGCCAGCCCGTACCGGGCGGCCGAGCTGGGTTTCGTTGATCGAGTAATTTTCCCCAGAGACACCCGCGCTGTTTTGGCCCAGGCTTTGGGGCAACTGGAAAACAAAGTCGAGGAGAAACCGATAAGAAGACATGGCAATATCCCGTTGTAATGCGGCGTCCCGCGAGGTCGGTCCAAAAAAGAGGTTATAAATATGGAGAAACGCATAAGAGTAGTGGTGGCCAAACCCGGATTGGACGGTCATGATCGAGGAGCAAAAGTTATCGCCAGAGCCTTACGCGACGCGGGGATGGAGGTCATCTATACCGGATTGCGACAGACTCCTCAGGCGATTTTCCAGACCTGCATCCAGGAGGATGCGGACGTGCTGTGCATGAGTTCGCTGTCCGGCGCTCATGATTATCTGTTTCCCAGAGTAGCCGAGATCTTCAAAGAAGAGGGAGTCTCGGATGTGCTGATAATGGGTGGAGGCATCATCCCGGAAGAGGACGTTCCAAAGTTAAAATCGAGCGGTGTCGAAGCTATTTTCGGACCTGGGACTAAGACTACTGATATCGTGGAATATATTCGGACTCATCTAAAGAAATAGTTTGCACGCAAAAGGGAGAGTGGGACCGATCCCCTCGGGGGTACTGTGGTACTACCTGCCATGGAAATTGGTATAAGTTGCCACGCCCCCTCAGATTCCTTTCAACTACAGTAGGACCGGCATCCTGCCGGTTCACAACAAACAAGCAGCAGGCACGGCCAAGACGGGTCGTTATGTCAAGATGGACCGGCAAGATGCCGGTCTCCTACTGGTACCGCATAGCTGTTTCTCCACCTCCGTGTACAACCGGAAAGTCGCAGTCCGTTTTGACAAAAGGAATTTACAATTTTGCCAAGACCCCCTGAGCCTTAGCCCGCCAATAATCCATGCGCATCTCCCTGAAAATTATCCCCTTCACTTCAGCCGAGGATTGCACACGGTATTAATCTACTCCTTTGATCCGTGTGCTAAGACCACGTCGCTCGTCATAGACTTGATCTCTTTGCGCTGAAAATATTCTCTGGTTTTTTCTGTCTCTTTCTGTCTTAAATCGGGCGGCAATCTGTCATACCACCAGAGTGAAGATACAGAGGCGAAGAAATCGAATGCGTCTCGCCCACTTTCAAATTCATCGGTCCAGGTTAGTCGTTCCGTATGGACGTCCTTCAAGCCTGCATTAACTAAAAGGCTTTGTACCTCATTTTCATTCCTCTGCCACAATTCGAATCTATGACCGAGAAAGTAGCGCATTGTCATTACTTTCAAGCCCGCGCCTATTGCTTCCATGTACAGACGTGGGCCTTGTGTGGAAAGAGCAAGAATGCCGTTTGGACGAAGCACTCTCGCCAACTCTATGATCGTCGCCTCTTGATCTGGTATCAATCCTAAGACCATATTTGACGCAACGACATCAAAGCTTTCGTCATCAAAAGGAAGCCTCTCAGCCTCTGCCTCACGGAATTCGATTAACTCCTCACAGTATCCTTCGGCGATGATTTTTGCCTTGCATTTTTCCAGCATTAGTTTCGACAGGTCCACGCAAGTCATTCTTGCTGCGCCGTTTTCAAGCGCCATAAGCGATAAGATTCCGGTTCCACATCCCACATCGATGACCTCTTTACCGCTCCAATTCACTTTTTCGACGAGTTTTCTCGATATCTTTTCATAATTGGACGATCCCAGCTCATCGTAACGTCGGACGTAATCGGAATATTCGCCATTGTATCCATTTTTAATTCTCTGTTTCATCGCAGAGGTATCCTGGGCATCGCCTGTTATCCAAGCAATGAGACTGGCCATATTCACAACCAGTTTTAATGGTAATGATATGTTCCCTGTCCAGAAAAGAGTCGGCACCGTTTCTTCTCCCCGCTTACTTCTTATTGACCGCCCTAGATTAGGTGGCCCCCAAGTTCTCGCAATCCTGCCAACGCTTCCTGCGCCTTACCTATCCAATAATCCTTGCTGAACCCCGCCCCTTTACTTCAGCCCAGCCTGGCGCAGGGCATTAATCAATTCTTCTTGCGCGGCTGGATCCTTGTACCGCTTTACAAAGACTTCCACTGAAAACTTGGGGTTGACCCTAATCAACTTTGCGGCCGTCTTGCGAGCATCTTCGTGGCGGCCTGCCGAGCCATATGCAGCGACAAGGTTTACCAAGCAGGGCAAGTTGTCCGATTGTACCCGGAGTCCTTTCTCCAAGGTAGCTATTGCCTTGTCATACTGGTGCATCAACCTGTAACTTATCCCCACTAATGAGTAGTACCAGGCTTGGGGCATGGGACTCAAGCGCATCGCCTTATCCAGAACGGTAATTGCTTCTGCAGGTCTTCCCCCCACGTTCAAAAAGTAACCAAACCAGGCTAGGGCTTCAGCCCCGTTGGGATTCAGCTCTACTCCCCTTTCCCCCTCGGCAATGGCTTTCTCGTGCTGGTACATATTGACGTAGACATAGCCCAGCATATAGTGGGGGGCATCCAACGAGTCATCCAGAGCGAGTGCCTTATTCGCAAATTCGTAAGCCTTGCGCAGAGATTCACGGGGGTCTTTACTCCAACCCCACTGCACCTCTACCGCGTAGGTAAAGGCCAGCGCTGAGTACGCCTCTGCACACTCTGGGTCCAGTGCTATGGCTTCTTCAGACAACTGCTGGGCTTTGGCGACTGTCGTGGGTGATCCTTGCCTGTAGTATGCTCTAGCCTGCAATATCCTCTCGAATGCCTCCAGATTGTTTGTGAGGCCTTTTCGCTGCCACAGAGCCGCTTCCTCTCCTTCAGTGAGCTTCACGCGCATGGCCCGCATGACTGCCAACGTGACTTCGTCTTGTAGGGCCAAGACGTCCTTCAGATCCCGGTCGTAGCGTTCCGACCAGACGTGACCGCCCGTTTGCGCATCAATAAGCTGGGCTGTGATCCGAACCCTGTCTTTTCCCTTCCGCACACTACCTTCAAGCACGTAGCGTACTCCAAGCTTTCGGCCAACCTCCTGTACGCTTACAGGCTTGCCCTTGAAAGTGAAGGAAGAGTTTCGGGCAATGACGAATAGATACGGCATCTTGGAGAGACCGTTGATTATTTCCTCCGTGAGGCCGTCGCTGAAATACTCCTCCTTGGGATCCCCACTCAAGTTGTCAAAGGCGAGCACTGCAATGGAGGGCTTATCGGGGAGCTTTGCCGCAGGCTCTTCTGCGAACGGAGCCTTACCATGCGGCGGAATCGAATGGAAGCGGAAGTACCATATTGCGGCCGACGCCACTACCACAACAGCGATTACGGCGGCTATGAGATGGTTCTTCCGCCAAACCGTCGATTTAGCCCTTTGAGGTCTTTCTTTGAGTTCAGAAGTCGCGCCGGGTTCTATAAGTACCCTGTATGTAGGCACCGGCTCTGCGATGTTTTTGACGGGTTTATCTCCCACATATTCAAACCCTACATCCAGCCTCTTCTTGACGTGTTCGTACGCTGTGCCAGATATGCAAATGCCTCCTCCGTCGGCTAAACTTTCCAACCGAGCGGCAATGTTTACCCCGTCACCGTATATCGTCGCTCCATCGTGGATTACGTCACCGACGTTGACCCCAATGCGGAATTCCATTCTCTTGCCTTCGGGGAGATCCGCATTTCGCTGCTTCATTTCTCGCTGAAAATCGACCGCGAACTTCACCGCATCCACAACGCTGGCAAACTCCACGAGGAAACCATCCCCCGCGGTGTCCCTCACCTGGCCCCTGTGCAACTCCACGAGCCTGTACATCTCCTGTCGGCTGGACGCCAAAGTTCGGACGGTGTACTCGTCATCCTCTCCCATCATGCGGCTGTAGTCTTTAACATCCGCATGAACCACAGCGACCAGT
>DATJPW010000228.1:0-3097 GCA_035506215.1 Desulfomonilaceae bacterium | reverse complement strand
CGACTTTGATCTTCTTGTGAGTGTGGCGTTGGATATGAAGCCTCCGTTCACCTTTATGAATCAGATCGGGGTTGACAAGGCGTTGGCCCTGGTGGAGTCATTTGCCAAGAAGTATCCTGACATGCCGGTTTCTACGACCCTTAAGGCCCAGGCCGCGTCAGGCAAGCCATGGGAGGTCTCGGATGTGATCCTGGAGAAAAAAGGTGAAGTCGCGATAATTACGGTCCGACGCCCAAAAGCCCTGAATTCCCTCAATAGCAAAGTCCTTAACGAACTGAGCAACTGTTGCGATGCTGTTAAGAACGATCCATCTATAAAGGCCGTGGTGCTGACCGGATACGGTAATAGGGCATTTATAGCGGGCGCGGACATAAAGGAGATGGCGGCTTTCACACAGCCTTCTGACGCGGAAGCATTTGCCCTGCTGGGCCAAACTCCCCCCAATAAGCTTGAGCAGTTGGGAAAACCCTCAGTGGCAGCGATAAATGGCATTGCCTTCGGCGGTGGGAGCGAGATGGCTATTTCCTGCAGTGCTAGAGTGGCACCGAAAGGCTTGAAAGTTCTTGCGGGTCAGCCAGAAGTAAATCTCGGAGCGATTCCCGGTATGGGTGGAACGCAACGACTGCCCAGGCTCATAGGGTTCGAGAAGGCCGGTGACATGGTACGTACCGCCAATCCGATCTCGTCGGCCGAGGCCCTTGCCTGTGGCTATATTGACGAGGAGGTTGAGGGGGATGTCCTAGAGCGGGCAATAGAACTAGCTCACGAGCTCCTCTCAGGGAAAGCCAACGCAAAGGTGATCGAGAAAGGGCCAATCCCGAACGCGCCCACGGAGCTTCCTTCTATCGACATCGGCCATCATTCAAGAGCCATCGATGGGATTGCTGTTCGTGCCATCCTGGAGGGCGCCAAGATGAACCTGTACGACGGCCTCAAACACGAAGCCAAGCTGTTCGGCCTATGTTGGAACCACGAAGACCGCCGCATCGGAATGACTACATTTGTCGAAAAAGGAGCCAAAGCGAAAGCTGAGTTCATCCATAAATAATACCAGCGAAGTTCATCCAGTCATTCCATGGGAATGCTTACCATGGCTAGGGCTGGAAGAGTATGGTTTTGACTCGCGACGGAGATCAAGAGATCAAAATCGTGCGAGAAGAGTCTCCCGCGCAGCCAGTCTCACAGGATTCCGGGAGCTAAGGCGTTATCCATGTTTGGTCAACAGTATCAATTCCTCCGTTCAGATGCCTCAAATATCCGGGGGCAAATTTGCGGCGCAAAATTTATCCGAATTCAATTTGCCCTCTTTTTTGATCTGAACGGCTGGCTGTGATATAAGCCAAACATCGGACTGTTAACCAAGGGGATGCTGGATGAATACTCGCGTGTTAGGCTTGCTGGGCGTCGTTTTTGTTCTGATCCTCGCCGGCTGCGGCAAAACGGATTCAGAGGTTGCCAATCTGAACAAAGCCGCCCAGGATTTGAAACAGCAAGTGGGTGATTTGAAGCGAGCATATGGGGAACTCTCCGGCACCGTCGACCATTTAAAGGATTCTCAAAAGGCTGCAGAAGCCGAATATAGCTCTTTAAAGCAAGTCGGCGAGAATTTGAGGAATTCTCTCGAGCAGAAGGACAGCGAATACGTCAAAATTATTACATCCCTTGAGCAACTAAGAAACGCTCAAACCAGACTGGACAAAGTGGTGACACATCTGGTCGCCGAGACGCCGAAAATCACGCTTGAATCACAAGCAGCGGGAACCGGGATCTCACAAAGACCGAAAACCTCAGACCGCGAATCAAGATCAGCATATGAAGACACTAAGGGAAAAATGACCCCCAGAGTGACTGCGGAGGTCTGCGAAGCTATCGATCAGTATGTGGGGCGGTTAAATAAGGTAATGCGTTCCTCTTCTGGTGCGACCCAAGAAAGGCAGATGAACAACGCTTTGGCTGAACTGGAAACGACGATGAACAAGTTCAGAGATCAGCGAGATACCGCGAAAATAGTAGATCTGGCTGAAAATTTGAAATGGTATGCGTACAACGCTTCCAGGTCCCGATCATATATTGCAGGCGAGCCCGGCTGGCGGAACCTTCTAAGGGAGGACAAGAATAAATTGATGTCGATTTGCAGTCAGCAGTAGAAGTTGTATTTCTTTGACAGCTCGAACAATAATCTGCCGCGGATGGTCATGAGACGCTGCGTAATATGTGCAACCATTCTCTGTGTAATGTGTTGGGAGCCTTCCATCACATTTTGCCAGGATCAATCCAAGATAATAATCACAGAACAAGCAGTTGAAACCAGACGAATACTCAGCCAGTGGGGTTCTTCGTTTCCTGGAGGTTGGTTTTGGGATTGCGCTGTGGTGAAAGGGAGGGTGAGAAACGCAGGTTTGAAGGACGTGAAAGATGTAATTATAGAAGTATCTTGCCCCAAGTGCCTTACGGAATTACCACTTGATGGATGGAATGCCGTACGTTGGCAAACTGAAGCAGGAGTTAAGCAATTGCCACTGACTGATCCGAGAGACGAACTGGACCAGGTAAGAATCGAGCTGCTTCCGTATCAGGAGGAAGTTCACTTTGAAGCAGTAGCCGCGGCAAAATTGATTGCACCTGCTTTACTTATGCGGGTTGTTTCAAGAATCCCGACAGAACCGCCTCGCGACGTTTTGGTAAAGGTCAAATCATTCGCGCCCGTGCAATAAGAAGGATGCTATCGGCTTTCATGCGAACGACTAGAGGGTCTGGACGCTCAGTTCATCCAGATCCAAAAAACCGTATGTATCCCAGGTGCAGGACCTGTCGTGAATCCGGTGTCCTGTTTCGATCCCGGCTCTGATCAAGCTCAAGGTCTTGTCATTGGGTTCGACGCTTAAGAGTAGAGTCCCGTTAAAGCAAAAATATTAAACGACGGCCCGCAGACAACCCTCTCTCATGACACTCTTTCGCTACTCATGCAGTCGGTCGGCAGAGACAAATAATCCTTGACATCCTGGTCACAAGCCACTAATCTGCGTTATCGTCTCTATTTATGGTCTAAAGTGCGGAACAATCTTTTTGTGCTCTGAGTGCAAGCAGGGTGTTTTTT
>DATJPW010000227.1:0-11893 GCA_035506215.1 Desulfomonilaceae bacterium | reverse complement strand
GTAGGAATTTAGGGAATTTTACGTGTGGAAACTAAATTCCTCTCACACCACCTCACGTTCCGACGATGAATGTGATGACGATTTCCCGAACTTCTCGGAGAGGTTGCCAGTAGCCTAACCCCCAAAAATGGTCCAAGCCCGTGTGGGATGTGGTGACCAACGAGAACCGCATCATTCGCGTCATGCCCATTCCGATGGCAATCCTCACCAGCAACCCTTCTTCTGCTTGACATTAACGAGCTGATCGGCCTTCGTGAGAAAACCTGACCGGAGGTATTGAAGAAGACCGGGGGCAAAGCAGAGGGGTGATCCGAATCCGTGCGAATCCCAAAAAACTGCTCGTTACAGGGCCGCCGCGCTGCGGCAAGTCCACGTTAATTGAGACGGTGGTGTCGAGGATCGACTTGCCGTTAACCGGTTTCTTTACTCGAGAGATTCGGGAGAGCGGCCGCAGGACCGGCTTCAAGATTGTCACGCTGGACGGTAGGGAAGGCGTGCTGGCTCACGAGAAAATCAGGAGCAAGGTGCGGGTTGGCAAGTACGGCGTGAATCTTGAGGACCTAGACGGGATCGCGGTGCCTTCGATGATCCCCTCAACGCCCGGCCAGGTTATCGTGATCGACGAGATAGGCAAGATGGAATGCTTTTCGGCTCTGTTCAGGGAAACGTTGCTGCAAGCGCTCGGTTCCCCGAACAAGGTCATCGGCTCCATCGCTTTGAAGGCAGGGCCGTTCATTCAGGCGATCAAGAGCCGCTCGGATGTGGAACTCTTCCATGTTTCCGAGGACAATAGGGACCGTTTGACCGACTCGCTAATCGCCATGCTGCTGCAAGGCTAGCTGAGCTTGAATAGCCAGGCGTAGCGGCTGACTACAATCCGGAAAAGGCGGGCTCGTTCAAGTTCTCCAGGCAAAACTTTCTGGTACCGGTCTCGATCTCTCTGATCATGGAGACCACCGCGTCATTGATCGGTGTTGGAACTCCATTCTCCCGGCCCCGATTGCATATGTATCCATTGAGGTAGTCTATCTCGGTGCGTTGGCCCCTCTCCAGTGATTGTAGGCTCGAAGACCTGATCCGGCGGTACTTGAATCCGATGATCCGCATCAAGAGCGTCCGCTTCAGGTCCGACATGAAGCTCGATCCATCGAGGAAACTGTAATAGTCGAGTTTTCCGCCACCACCGGGCTCGACCTTGATTCCTATTGCCGCCGCGACGGCTATGGCCTCCCTCATGAGAGCTGTGAAGATCTTCCTCGCCTTGGATGTGGCCAATAGCTTTCCCAGCTTCATTCCGGTAATGACGCCAAGTGAATTGATACAAGAATTGATTATCATCTTGGAATAAAGCTCACCCATAATGTTATCTGAAATCCGGGTCGGGACAACAGCGCTGAGCATCTCCTGCACCAATAGCAGCCGCTGGTCGTGGCGATGGTCGATATTCCCGATGACGAATTCTCCGGGTGAAGTCACCTCGATCTCCGCGGGTGCGTGCATAGTGGCCCCCCAGCCGACAACGCATCCCACCACGCGGTCACGGCCGAGCACGCCTGCCAAAGCGTCTTCGCAGATACCGTTCTGCAACGACACCACGATTGAATCCTGGGAAAGCAGGGGAAGCAGCTCCTTCGCGGCTTCAAGGCAATCGTTGGCCTTCGTAGCCAGCAGGACCATTTCTATGGGGCCGGCCAGGTCCTTGACATCCTTTGTCGACTTGACAGGCACGCGGTGCTCACCCTTGACTCCGAAGATATGCAGGCCGGGGGATTGGGCGAGATCGGCAATTTCCTGGTGCTTGCAAACGATCTCGATATTCCATCCCGCTTCGGTCAGGAAGGCGGCGGTCGAACCTCCAATGGCCCCTGCCCCTACAACCGCAACATTGGCGCTTTTATCAGGCATGACATGACCTCCAAATTCGAGCAGCCGCTTGTAAGCAGCTTACGGCCCTACCTTGAACCTATCTCGATGATAATGGCAGATCTCAACATCATAAGAAATGTCCTGGCTTGAAGGGCGGACCCCGAAGTATAGTGGAATATCGAGAATGATGTAGGAATCCTTCACAAGCCTACATCGGAGTGTAGTCGCACAGGAAGATACCCCAAGATGCCCTGAAAAGGAACAGGGACTTTTTCGATTGACTATGAATCAATGGGTCGCAAAATCATGAACTCAGTTGACGTTGCAAGGACTTACATCTTCCGATAGAAGCTTCAAGGAGTGGTCTTGTGGGAGAAACGTAGACCGTGGGCAACGATCATTCAGCGAATCAAGTATGGTATTAGTCGAATATTCTGATGATCAGTAACACTCGACAACCATGTGACGAAGGAGTTGTATGCTCAGAGCCGGAAGTGACGGATTGCGGTCTGACAACCGGGCGCTGGGTGCTGGCAGCCGCGATCCTGGGATCCGCGATAACGTTTATTGACGGTACGGTGGTCAACGTCGTTCTTCCGGTGTTGCAAAAGGAACTCGACGCGACCGTCGCTGAAGCGCAATGGATAGTCGAATCATACGCTCTGATGCTTGGCGCACTTCTTCTAGTAGGTGGCTCGCTGGGTGATGGTCTGGGCCGCAGGCGGGTATTTTCAGCGGGCCTTGTCCTTTTTGCTTCGGCTTCAATCTGGTGCGGGCTGGCCCCGAACATAACCCAACTCATCGTCGCTCGTGCCGCGCAAGGTGTGGGAGCAGCCCTACTGGTGCCTGGAAGTCTGGCACTGATCAGCGCCAATTTCGGCAAACAGCGACGCGGACAGGCAATCGGAACATGGTCGGGGTTCACGGCGATTGCCGCGGGGATCGGGCCCGTCCTGGGCGGCTGGCTCGTCGAGCACTTTTCGTGGCGCTGGATTTTCTTTATCAATGTTCCGCTCGTAGCAGTCGCGTTGATGATTGCATGGCAACACGTTCCTGAGAGCCGCAACGAGCAAGCGAAGGGGCGCCTGGACTGGGGTGGTGCGACATTGGCGACAATCGGGCTGACGGGCATCGTCTTTGGCCTGATCGAATCGAACTCTCGCGGCTTGACCACTCCGCTGTTGATCGGAAGTTTCACTATTGGCGTGGCCGCTATAGTCGGATTTGTTTTCGCGGAAGCCCTTCAAAACCAGCCGATGATGCCGCTCGGACTCTTTCGCTCTCGGACATTCACAGGCGCGAATTTATTGACCCTTTTTCTATACGCTGCACTCAACGGGCTTCTCTTTTTCCTGCCGTTCAATCTCATTCAAGTGCAAGGTTACACGGCCACTGCCGCGGGTGCGGCCTTGCTGCCTTTTGTGCTGACAATGTTCCTGCTCTCGCGCTGGGCGGGCGGTCTGGTGGAACGCTATGGGTCTAAATTGCCGCTCGTCGTCGGTCCTGTCATAACGGCCGCGGGATTCGCTCTGTTCGCCTTACCGGACTCGGAAGCGGACAGCTACTGGGCGAGTTTCTTCGCTCCGGTGATGGTAATGAGCATCGGGATGACCGCGAGTGTTGCGCCGCTGACGACTACAGTGATGGGTGCTGTCGAAGAGCGGCACGTCGGGGTCGCCTCCGGCGTCAATAACGCCGTCTCCCGTATCGCGGCCCTCCTCGCGGTTGCGGTGTTCGGTGTTTTCATGCTGAACACCTTCGACAAGAAACTCGCCGAACGCTTGCACGAAATCTCGGTATCTTCTGAAATCAAGGCGGAACTTTTTGGACGAACTGCCGACTTTGTTAACATGAAGATTCCTGATACTGTCAAAGGAGAAGCCCGTGTCACCATCCGGAAGGCGATTAGAGAGTCATTTGTAAACGGATTTCGCGTCGTCGCCTACTTGGCGGCCGGACTTGCCGTGGTGAGCGCACTGGTCTCTTGGTTGTTGATCAGAGGACCTTCCTAATGGGTCATTCACTCAAGGTAGACGAGGGGGATTTATATGAAAAGGACCGCTATCGCTCTGGTGTTGTTTTCTCTTTGGACCTCAATGGTCGCCGGCCAAGTTGTAGCGCCGACTGCTGAGCCTCCGTCAGTGACCAAGGTGGTCCTGTACAAGCACGGCATGGGTTACTTCGAGCGAGAAGGGAAGATCAAAGGCAATGCGATCCTCTCTTTGGCATTTCGTGCCGAACAGATGAAGGACCTCCTGACCAGCTTCTTTGCCGTGGATCTCGGTGGAGGAAAGATCTCCGCCGTCCGGTACGAGACCCGTGATCCGCTCTCAAAGCAACTTCAAGACATCCTAATCAAGGTGCCTGAAAAAGCTGCGCTCAGCGAGTTTCTCATGCAACTCAAGGGCGCTCGGCTGACCGCCAAAGCTGCCGGTGAAACCATCGAAGGGCGCATCCTCGGGGTCGAACCCATCACCGAAGTCCTTAACAACCAGGCGGTAAAGAAGAGCTACCGTCTGGTACTGCTGACTCAGGGCGGCTCGATCCGATCTCTGGACCTCTTTTCCATCTCCGAGTTCTCGCTGGCCGACGAGGCGCTGCAACGAGACCTCAGCCGACTTCTCGACCTTTCCCTCGACAGCAAGTACACCAACCGCAAGAAACTCATGTTGAACGCCGCGGGAAAGGGCGAGCGAGAGCTGCGCATCGGGTACCTCATCGAGATGCCCATCTGGAAGTGTTCCTACCGTGTCATATTCGACGAGAAGAAGAAGGATGCCTCTCCGCTCCTCCAGGGATGGGCACTGGCCGAGAACAACACCGAGGACGACTGGAAGGACGTGACGATCTCGTTCGTCGCGGGCAATCCGATGTCATATGTAATGGATTTGTACTCACCTTACTACGTCAGGCGGGCTCACGTGCCGATCCCGGGCTTAGAGAACCTGGCCGTGGACTGGGCCGCAGTGTCACCACCCGATCTGGCGGAGGAAGTGGCGGCAGCCAAGGCTGAGCTAAAGGGGAAAGCCCACACAAGCGCTAAACGCATGGCTCCTGCCGCTCCACTTGCAAATGTGCCTCAAGCGATGGACCGGTTGGCCGCCGCTGCTCCGGTTCCGCCGGCGCCCGGAAGATTGGATGCCGAGAAGGGGGCAGGCAAACCTTTGAGCGACCTCCTCGCCAGCAGCTACGACAGCGGGGCTCAAGGTGCGAAGGTCGGCGAACTCTTTAGCTACGAGCCCAAGGAGAAAGTTTCAATTCCCCGCGGAGAGGCGGCCATGGTCCCCATCCTCTCAAAACAGATTAGCGGGCGGCGTCTCCTCTACTACAAGGCTTCATTCTCACCCAAGGCCGCCAACGCTTTTGTTCTGGCGAACGGCACCGACCTGACGCTGGAGGCGGGTGCTGTCACATTCTTCGAGGGAAGCACGTCGCTTGGCGAGGGCATTCTCGGACACACACTTCCTCCCGGCAGCCAGGAAGTGATTCCGTACGCAATAGACGCCTCCGTAGACATCAACCCACAGGAAAAGACTCGTCGGGAGCCGTACTTCAAGGCACGGCTCGTTGATGGCGTGCTCACGCTAACTGCCGTGGAGAGCCTCACCAATACATGGAAGATCGTAAACCGCGGAAAAGAGCCTGCGACTTTGTGGCTCCACCAGCCCAAGAATCCTGGTTACCGGCTTAGCAAGCCTGAAAAGCCGCTCAAGGAAGTCGACAACCATTACCGCTTCGAAGTGCCGCTGAAGGCAGGCGAGACGGTGGATTTCGTGGTTGAGCAGACGCGCGACGTGCATGAAGCCGTGCAGTTGGCGAACAGCAGTGAGGAGCAGGTGCGTTTCTACCTCAGCCAACCCTATTTGTCCGCGGGCGCCAAGGCCTTTATGAAGAACCTGAGTGAACTTATGGCGCAGAAGGCCGCACTGCAGAGGCAGATAACCGAGTGGACCCAACAGACGCAGCGCCTGAGCGAGGAACAGGAGCGACTGCGATCCAATCTCCGAGCGTTGGTCTCAAATCAACCCAAGGAGCAGGAGTTACGTGCAAAGTGGGTTGCAGTGTTGGCCGCTAATGAAGACCAGTTGGCGGACCGCCGAGCGAAGCTTGACGATGCCGGCGGCAAACTCCGTCAGATGGAAGAATCCCTGGCCAAGAAGGTTCGGGAATACAAGGATCAGCAATAGAGCATGAAACCAGTCGAGGTCATAAAAAAGCAGAAGGAATAGAGTTTGAAAACGAAGACGGCGGAATCGAGGAGCTGAAGCTGGTTCCTCCTTTAAGTTTGGAGGAGCTAAAAATCCTTGAGTCTCGGATTTCTTGACATACTGATGCACAAGCGATATGCTTTGATGCATGAGAACTACCGTAAGAATCAAAGATGACCTTCTGAAGCGGGCCAAGAAACGTGCGGCAAATGAAGGTCGCACCTTGACCTCGCTTATTGAAGAAGGACTGGCAGTTATCCTGAGCGAGCCGAAAACGGGTCCGCGGAGTCGGGTGAAGCTGCCGGTGTCCCGTGCGACCGGCGGAGTGTTACCGGGGGTTGACCTCAACAGATCATGCGAATTGGAGGAGGTCATGAACAAGCCGTGATCCTCCCGGACGTCAACGTTCTTGTGCATGCCTTCCGGTCTGACTCCTCTGACCATGAGATATGCGGGTCTTGGCTGGACAATGTGGTTAACGGCGAGGCGCGCTACGGAATGTCTCCGCAGGTGTTGAGTGGTGTGGTTCGGGTCACCACTCACCCGAAGGTCTTTGTTAAACCGAGCAGTCTGGACGAGGTACTGCGATTCTGCAACGTACTGCTTGCGCAACCCCATTGTGTTCTCGTTCAACCGGCTGAACATCACTGGGAGATTTTCACGCGGCTTTGCGCCGAGGCTGATGCCCGCGGCAATTTGGTGCCGGATGCATGGTTCGCTGCACTGGCCGTTGAATCCGGCTGTGAATGGATCACGCTGGATCGCGATTATGCCCGATTTCCTCAGCTTCGATGGAGCGTGCCGGGATAATTTCGGCAAGCTAGTTGATAAGTTCCAACAAAAGCAACGGCTTGCGATTATTAGCACATGCTTGCGGCAAACCTTCTCATGCTCGACACTGGAGGATTCATCGGCCTTCTTCAAAATGCTTGATCAGTTGCGCGCAACGAGAAAGGTCTGGCCAAACAGGACAAATGGAGCAAAACCAAGAATGCTTGCGCAGGGACCCGGTAAGCAAAATTCGCGACCGACAGCAGAGGAAGCAGCTCGGCGCTTGATCATCCTCAGATATTTGGTGGTTCGTGCACTCAGCGCTCCGCCTCGCGAGATGGTCGATGGGTGGTTTGAGCATTGGAGTGCAGATGATGTCCAGGACTTCACCCAATATGCTGAGAAAGAAAACGAGAAGTTTTGGCGTGCGCTTCATGATATGGGGCTTTGGGATTTTGTCTCTCCGGATGAGCAACATTTTGGGTCAAAAACTATAGTCACTGTGGAGCCTCAAGAGCAGTTTGATGCTTCGTGGCGAATAGAAAGCGCTCAGATTCTGCTGTGGGCACTCGGTTTAATTCAAGAGTTGCCCCCATATGACGAGATGGCCGACCATGATCTCCTGGAGATAATTCCATCAGAAAATGTGGGCGGTTTTATCCATTCGGCCCGCCTACGATCACGCGCGGAGATAGACAGGGCACGTGATATTGCCGAACTTTGGCACTGGCGCAGTCGTACACGCCAGTTGATTGAAGACGGCGAAATATTGCCGGACGACGAAAAACTGAAAGCTTTGGGTTTTCACTCGTACGACGATATTGTTCGTTTCGCGGCACGCAAAGCGGCTGAAGAGGGCACTATTTCCGCGTGCATAGAAGAGGATTTCCCGGCGCTTGGCAAGGCTTACCGCCACTTGAATCAAAGCGAATGGATGAAAGTGGGCTGCATCACCATTGAACGTCATCTTACGCTCAACTGGCTCTGCGGATATGCGCCCGGAAATAGGTGGGACGAGACACCCACAGACACATGAGAACCGCATCGTTGAAGCACGGATCGTATCGAACGTTGAATCGTTCCTTAATGCGTACGAGAACTCTGACCAACTCAGAGAGAGCAGTGATCGGAATCTGCATTGATTCCGTCATTCCCAGGTGTGTTCACATCAGTGCCTGTTAACGTCCGGATAATATTCAAGCGTTCCTTGTGCCACACGCAGCGCTTAAATCTAAGCAACCTCGCTTGAAACGCGGGAGGTGTTTCCCAGTTCGAGGAGAGTAATGCATATCTTCTGCACGTACTCATTTATCAACTTCATGGAATCCAGTACCGCCAGGAAGGCGGAACACGCTCGGGGGGAACAAAAACCGGCTTCTAACCGTTCCCAATGAGCCAAACGACAGTTTTCCAGCGTCCCGGTCAACTGCCTTGACTGAGAGATTATGGACTCCAGAAGAAGCTTGTTTGGTGTCTTGAAGGCGTCTCTAACGTTGTTCATCATTTCCAGCAACATCGTGAATAACTGATTGAGCTCCTCATCAGCCTTGTCACTGAACACGATGCCTTCCTTAGCTTTGATTCGACAACACCTCAAGATGGTCTCAAGCGAGTCACCGATTCTTTCCAGGCGCAACGGAAAACGCACAAGTCCTTTGAAAAGCTCCCCTTTCAATCCTGATGAAACCAGGTCCTTGGTCAGCATCTTTTCCTGCTGATGAACATCATCTGCCAGAGCGGCACACCGGTCCATCTGAGACTCGTCCCCGCTCACAATGCATTTGGAAAGCAAGCGGATGATGTCGATGATCTTGCCGGCCGTCGTGATCAACGACTCTTCCAATGATACCTGCGGTGGAGCGGCTCGCTGATCGTCAAGCCTTACGGCCTCCCGATCCAGCCGGAGACTCAACATCCTAAGAGGATTTACAAAAACTCGCGGCTCTTTCATTTCTGAACCTCCTGTAGTCTCCATCCATGTTCTTAAAACACCTGCCTCAATCCTGCCGACTGTCATGCGACGCCCAGGGTCTCCAGAGCCGTCTGGGACTTGCTGAGCCGATACACGCAGGCTGTAGCTGTTAAGAAATGAGCTTGTGGTGCTGATGTTGACCGGAATTATGCGGCGCGCTTGCTGCCTGTGTGGTGTTCAGGGTTTTGACCGTTCGCTCGACAGCTCATCCCACCCCAAAACGCGGCCGCGTTGCCTTACTGAGTTTCCGTGGAGATCGACTACCCTTATGTCCCCTGAAAGAGCGAGTTTTTCTTATTTCTGAGCCTACTCCACCGAACGGTCCCGGTCAAGCACATTCCGACGCGTGCTGCGTACCAGGACACGCGCTTCAAATGCCCGGCTAAGGGAAGACTGGAGCCTTATCGGTCCAAGCCGCTTCCCGGCATCCCAGGCCAGCTTATACCCATTCGCGGTCAAGTCTGTAAGCAAATCCCCTCTAACCCCCCTTTATTAAAGGGGGGAATGGGGGGATTTTGACTGCGAATTGGTATTAGACGTGCATTCCGAGGAGGCCGGTGGGGCGCTTTTTTGTGAAATCGTCTTTTTGGAGAAAAAAATCTCCTCAAAGGCCGCGAAAAAATTGCGGAAACTTAGAAATCCCGATATATTTCCGGTTCAGACAGCAGGGCACAATTTGGCTAACTTCGATTCCTGAACACCGTTTCTGTACATCTATTTCAGGTCCCCAAAGTTCATTTCGGCAAAGTGTTTCGTGCGAAGAGTACACGTGCTTTCGGCATACCATCGCGGTCATGAGTGAGCCACAACTCCCGAGGACCGCAACAGCCGTTGAAAGGAGACCGGACATGAGAGGACGCGACATCATTTTGGTGCTGACAGGTCTAATTTTCGGGCTGAGTGCCTTGCTTGTGCATGCGCAGGACAGAAAGCCGTTCAAAATAGGGGCCGTTTTCTCTGTGACGGGAAAATGGTCTGCATTGGGCGACCCGGAGAATAAGACCGTGGTGATGATCGCGGAATCTGTTAACAGGGCAGGAGGCATTAACGGTTTTCCCGTACAGCTCATTGTGCAGGACGATGAAAGCCTTGAAGGCGGGGCTGTTGGCGGTGTTGAGAAACTCATGAATCAAGACAAAGTCTTGGCCGTCATCGGGCCCAGTGTAAGCGGCCACAGCCTGGCGGTAAAGCCGATCTGCGAAAAGGCCAAGGTGCCGATGGTTTCTTGCGCTGCGGCCGAGGCGATAGTCACTCCGCCTGAAAGCTCAAGATTCGTGTTCAAGACTCCTCAGCTCGATTCACATGTAGCCATGAGGATCTTGGAGCAGGTTAAGAGCATGGGAATAAACAAAATCGCTATATTGACGGACAATCTTCCTTTTGGGCAGCAAGGCAGAAAACAGCTCGAGCAATACGCCAGTGGGATGAACATAGAGATCGTGGCCAAGGAGGAGTACGGCCCCAACGCCACAAACATGACCGCACAATTGGAGAAAATCCGGGCTAGTGGGGCCGGAGTGATCGTCAACTGGTCTGCTGCTCCTGTTCAGACAATCGTGGCGAAAAATATGAACGCTCTCCAGTTGAAGTGTCCCCTGTTTTTCAGCCATGGATTTGGTAATCCCAGGTTTATTCAAGCGGTGGCGGATGTGGGTGAGGGTATCATGTTTCCTTCAGGCAGGCTGCTTGCCGTTGATGTGTTGCCGCGCGACCATTTCCAATGGAAAGTGCTTCAGGACTACAAGTCCGCCTATGAGACGAAGTATGGTTCGGCTATCAGCACTTTCGGCGGCCACGCGTACGATGCTTTATGGTTAGTGCTGAATGCGATAAAAGCGAAGGATGTCACCCCTGATATGGATGTAGAAAATGCCAGACAGCTCATACGCGATGGTATCGAACAGACCAAAGGTTGGGTCGGGATCGCTGGACGATTCAACATGAGCCGGACCGATCATACCGGCTTGGACAAATATGACTCACTGGAGATGCTGGTCATAACAAAGGGAGGGAAGGTCGTTCCGCTTCAACAAATGAAATAGAAATGGCTTTGGGGCTGCACGCGAAGGTAATGGCTGCTCCGGCCAAATGAAGGACAAAAAATATAGGCGAGGCAGATACAATAAGCTACTGCCCCGCCATCTTTGAGTCGTCAAGGATCAATTCGACTGCCCTCCAGAGCCTTGCGCAAACGGGCAAAAGAAAGCGGGACTGGATGAAGAGGTCCCTGCAGTTGTTGTAGATGGAACAGCGGTGTCAGTTGAGGAAGTTCCTGAAACCGATGCAGTGCTCGGGTCCGTACTGGTTGTGGTGGTTCCTGTGGACGATGTAGTAGGAGGGGGCGGCGGCGGGTCTATTTTTATGCTTTTGATTTGAGTGTTCGCACCACCTTTAACGTCGCCGGTGAACGGGTCAATCCTGATCGTCGTGTTTGTTTGAATCGTCATATGAGTCTCGGCAGCCATGCACGTACTTGCGATGACCGCGAGAATCAGCGTCATTAATACAACGGCTTTCATTTCTTCTGCTCCTGGTAACACTTTCGGTGGGACGGCATCCCACTGTCGTGTTACAGTATCATAAATAACAATAAATTACAATCAAACCTTAATGTAGTGGTTTATATATGTGAAACAATGATAGACAGAAATTGGCTATTCCGAAGAGCATAGAAAAACTATGTCGGATCGCCTTGCGAATGAGAAAGAATTCGACAGACTGAGACCTGACGCCTGCAAGCGAGTCAGGCGACCACCCGCTGTCGGATGAAGTCCTGTCGGTTATTTATCCCATGCGGTTATTTCGCTACGGGCTTCCCGTATCGGAGTTTCACCGCCGTGGCCTTGCCCGGCTCATACACGGTCACCACAAACAAATTGTCGTACGAGTCCTTAGCGTCACACTCAGGTCCGGTACATCCCAGGGCCTTGATTATTTCGTGAATTCCACCGCTACCCATGTGAGCTCCGGCCCCAACGATAAGCACCTCCTTGCCTCTGTACTTGTCTTTAATCAACTGAAGCATCTTATCGAGGTGTTCCTGCTCATAGTAGTTCAGTTCCGGCAACTTCAGGAA
>DATJPW010000226.1:0-2604 GCA_035506215.1 Desulfomonilaceae bacterium | reverse complement strand
CAGTGACGGTTCGAATATGGCCACCTCCGGGGTAATCAGCGAATGCTGTGAGGCCGTAGGTTCGCATCCGGTCAGGAACAAGAAGGATCCCAGGACCAAGAATAGGACAGTGAGTCTCATGACTGACCTCCTTTACGACTTGGATTAGTGGAAGGCCCCATTTGGCCTCCATTGTTGATAGCGATATTTCAGACTGAAAATTCCACTACCCCGTCCTATTTTTGCTTTCGTTTCAGGCAGGCAATGAGCATATTGAGATCCTCCTGAGCAAAGGGTTTCGATTTGGGTGTGGTGCTCTACTTCTTCACTTCAGTGCGTAAGATCGAGGAATCCATCCAAAAAGACAATTCACTGCGGCTTATCTGCTGCTCAATCAAATGTCTCCACCTAGTTAATTGATAAAATTGGGCTTATGAATTGTTCTCTCTTGATGGCAGGATACAACCAGCGGGATTTCAAACCACAAACCCATATATTCGGTGGAGACTGTTTCTGTCTTTTTGTTCATGTCACACTCTTCCGGGCCGACGTCATCCCAAGATGGTGCTTCCGCAACTAACTGTTGGTGGCCTACCCGTAACTCACTCTCGTTGTATAGCTTGAGGCTCAATTTCAGGCCATTAATTTCGGCTCCGACACGGTCCGCCAACCATGAAGAGTTTCAAGTGTCCAAATGGGGACTGCCCTTCCTCGGGGACGAGCGAGGCTGGTGACGTCATGCGCCACGCTCTCTACACAACTAAGTGGGGGAAGCGCAGCTGAGTGATTGGAGTGGGGCGATTAAAAGAAGCTCTGCAGGACTCGGAGGATTCAGACACAGTTGAACACTTCATTTGTCGAACGGCTGAATCTGACGATTCGACAAGGCTCAGCCTATCTGGGTCGCCGAACGCTATGTCAGGCGCGATGGAGGGAACGTCTCGAAGATCACCTGGAACTGCTGCGCTGCCATTACAGCTTTGTAAGGCCACACCGGTCCCTGAGGTTTGGGAGGGAAGTAAGGACACCGGCCATGCAGGCTGGGTTGGCCGACAAGCAGCTAACATTCAGGGAGATCTTCTCCCCGGCAACGCATAATTTGGTGCTGCGAAATGTCACGTGGGTGTTCTTCAACTCTGTGTAGTCGGTCAAGATGGAAGATTCGCTCCTGCCTATGCCGGAGTAAGAACACTCGATGGCGGAAGCGCCCGAAAATCGTTCAGCTTGGATGAGTAAGTGTTTTTCCTCCCATGATGATGAAGGTGAATCATCGTCATCTCTACTATCCTCTTTTTCCCATCATCTGCCTTTTACTGAGATGATTGGACGAACCTCGTGGATTATCTTTACCAGGTCGCTTTGACCCCGCATTACGACCTTAATGTTCTTATAAGCGTCAGGAGCTTCATCCAAGAGTAGAGAGTTGTGCTCGTAGACGACGCCTTTCATGCTCTCGCGAAAATCTCGTTCCGAAATTTGCCTGGAAGCGGCCGCCCGCGACATCTTGCGTCCGCCTCCATGAGCGCACGAGTTAAAACCAAATTCATTCCCACGACCTTCGACAACGTAAGAACTAGTTCCCATGCTTCCCGGAACCAAACCCCGTTCCCCCTGTTTTAGGCAGATAGCCCCCTTGCGGTGCACATACAGCAATTCTCCGAAATGTTCTTCTCGCCCAATATAGTTGTGGCCGACATTTATAGAGTTCATCAACAAGGCATTTATATCTAAACCAGGAATAATGCTGCCGAAAACCTCCAATGCGCGAATCATCATTTCCCGCCGACTTTCGCCTGCGAATTCTCTGACCGTTTCCATGTCGGCCAAGTAATCCTGCGCAACGGGATCTGCAGCGGGAAGGTAAGGAATTTTGCTGTAGAGCTTTCGGTCTGTATCGCGAAGCTTTGTACCCTGATCTACATACCAGTCACGAACCTGAACACCGAGATATCGTGACCCGGAATGCAACATAATCCAAATGAATCCGTGATGATCCTTCTGGATTTCCAGGAAGTGGTTGCCCCCGCCTAGAGATCCGAATTGACGCACAAGTTTCCGCAAAGTACGACTTGAAACCGGGGCGCGTAATTCTTTCTTCCAGAGTGGATGAAGCGCGACCCTATGCGAGACAATCGCATTATGTTCAGTGCCTGTGGGAATTGCAGAGTGCAGTTTGGCTGCAATTTCCTGGAGCCTCGGCGTTATATCATCTATCAAACACGGCAGCTGGGTAGCAATCATTCCGCAGCCAATATCGCCACCAATAATGCCGGGCAGCAAAACCTCTCGCGTAGGGACGACACTCCCGACTACCGCATCATCCCCCGGATGCCAATCGGGCATAAGCGCTGCGTATGGATACACAAATCCTGACCGTGCCAACTGGCTAAAGGCTTTTTCTATTGCCTTCCGATTGTCCTGCCCTGAAGCGGACCAGAGCCTAACAGTCATGTCGCCGACTGGGATGTCATGAACGTTGCACTCTCGATATTTAAATTTTCCTTGCAAGACCTATCTCTCCAGCCATTGCGACAATAAGGACAAAAGAATGGAGCCTGCATGCCGGAATCGTGGCGTCTCAGCCGAATTCATGTGATCCACATAGGTGCGTATCCCCGTATGGGT
>DATJPW010000225.1:0-4568 GCA_035506215.1 Desulfomonilaceae bacterium | reverse complement strand
TACTTATCAAGTGCCTCAGACTCAAGATCGGCCCCTGGAGTGGTATTCTTTGAATTATGCGGCGGACTTGCCATTCCTGAAGTTTTTGGGGGAACTGAACGGTTGCGGGTTGGTTCCTCCGACCCGAAAAATCCGATTGCGCTTCTCCACAAGGCCCAAGAGCAGCAAAACCGTCGTCATGTTGATGAAATAGGCTCTTTTGTCCCTTTCTTCAGCATACTGCTCGATACTGCTCCCGGTCAATCGTAATCTCTCCGGTCGTACCCCACTCTTACACAGCTCGGTGGTACCAGGGCACGGGAAACCCAAACGCCAACTCAGCCAAACCACTTGTCGTTTTCGAGGGCACCAGGGTAATTCAACACAATAAGCTTGCGATGCCGATTCAGAAGGAAAGAAGAATATTTCTATTGCGTTGCAGGCAGAATGAAGACACGAATTCAGTGCCTTCGGCTCGATCCGTTTGTCTCATCTTCAAATTGTCCCCAGTATTTCCGCTCACACTCCTCCATACATTGCGAATACAAAGCAGGGCTACTGTGTTCGATTGTCGCACCAGACTCTCTCGTCGCCTCAGAAACCGGACTTTCCACGACACTAAATCCACTTGGAGGGGCGGTACCATAACGCATACGGCAGGCATTCTGGCACGCGCTGATATCACCGACGCGATCGCCGTTGATCTGCATCACGTATTGTGCCTTAATCAATCCGGCGCATTGGATCTCATCTACATTGTCTGCAAATTCAGCAGGTACCAGGCATGGAATGAAGCAGGGAATAATCATGACGCCCAGAAGTATTACAATGATACGAACAACAACCATTGCCCAATCTCCTTAGCTATCCATTCTGCATGAGGAGGATTATAGCAATTCCCGAAAATAATTTCCGATTGAAAATGAGATTTATATCGCGTTCGGAACAACCTGCGGGCAACAAAAAAGTTATCAAGAGAAACGTACAGGCTTCCAAGCAAGTTTGGGGAAACTAGTCTCGTAGAAGTCCCGCACTCGTTGTAATCAATAGAGAATTATCGAAAAGTCGCTGCCGGACAATTTGGCGATACTGCTAAAAGTTTTTGGCACGCCCGGCAGGACTCGAACCTGCGACCTACGGATTAGAAGTCTGATACCTAGAATGGATACCTAATAACATCAATCACTTACCCCGGACCCCATTGCAAACAGATCCCCAAAAAGCACGACTTTTCCCCACAGGTGGACACAAAATGGCCACACAAATCATTGGGGATTTCCGGCAGGTTCAATCAACCATACTCTTGTCTAAACCATGAATGTTCAAATTTCGGCGCAAGACGTGTCACAGGGTTAAATGCCTTTTGCATTGGTTGTTGTGGCAAGCAACAAGCGATTTACAAGTTCTGAGGCCCCCATCCTTTTTCTACTATGAAGTCAGCGTAATTGCGTATAGCGGGACCAGCTCCCTTTTCATAGTACAGATAGTAAGGTCGTCTAATTGGGTAGGTTCCGTCTCCTACATATGCTCGTGATGGCATTACCGCCGCAGACGCATCATTTTGCTGGATTGCAAGAACCTTTATCTCTTGTTCTCTAGCGATAGGGGATTCAAACGCATCTCGAATGCGTACGAAGCCTATAGAGCCGGGAGTTGCAGCGACCTTCCGCATGATCGTCGGAAAATCCTCAACCACAATAGCCTTGTCGGTAATTGAAGCATCTCCGAGAAAATCCTGTTCCATGAAGATCACAGTACCAGGGTGCTTTGCCCCTACAGAAAAGACCGTAATCGGTTCATTGCTCCCCCCAATCTGATCCCATCGGGTGTATTCTCCCTTAAATATTTTCCGCAACCTCTCCACAGTTATAGAATCCAAATGGTTCGAACGAGTCGTCAAAATCACGATGCCGCCGTACCCGATCAGTCGCTCCACAAATCCCTTTCCTCGCCGTACAGCCTCTTTAATCTCCTGGTCGGTTATTCTACGTGTAGACATAGCCACATCGGTATCTCCTTGGATTAATGCACGAATGCCACCTTCTACCGAAAGGCCTTTCCAAACATCAACTTCGGTTTCGGGAAAATTCTCCATAAATATCTTCGAAAGAGAATAAATTCGTGCAACCATGCTGTCAGGGCATTTCACTCGGATTACGCTCTTTCCAGTCTCCGGTTGAGCATCGAGATTCATTGCTAAGACAAGACCTGAAAGAAGAATACTGAAAGAGATCACCAAAGATTTTTTCACGACGCACCCCTTATGAATTTTTGGGAAAACCTTTCCGGAGTTTGGGATAAAGCTCATTTACAAATTCATGCTGGAATTCTGCGTCAGCGTTCTCACTTGGGGCGACTTGGTCACAGTTAGAGTATGTTTGTCCTTACCCGACAAACGCAAAACCGTCGTCATGTTGATGAAAAAGACTGTTTTATAGGCTTACTGAACGTACCTTACCGCTTTCTCTCTGGTCAAGCACAATCCCACTGTAGGGCCGGCCGATAAAACAAGTCGTGTTTCAAATTCTTTCGCTCATCACGCAAGACCCGAAAGATCATCTTATGATTTCTCTTCGGACGAACACAGCGACGAGTCAGGCTGGATAGCGTTGACGTTATTGTGAACAATTTCTGAACAACAACATAGACCGGCCAGGCAGAAAGTAATAATGCTCGAAGGGAAACGGTTGGAAGCCGAATTGTAGGAACCTAATTGTCGCTCCTTCTTCCATTTTTGTCTATTTAATGATCGCTTGATCGTAGCCCGATGAACGGGTTTCCCAATTGCTCTCCTAATTCCTCACGTATTTCAGCCGTCATTATGATCCTGCCAGTTGCTGTCGTCAAGCAGCCATAATTACTTGACAATAACAGTTTTTTCCTGTATCCATGGAACACTCCGTAAAAAGGTATGTTTTCTGATTTCAATTGCCACTTCGGTGCGAGAAGATTTTTGTGTTGGTGATTAGGAGGATATGGTTATGAGGAAAGTGGCAGGGTTATTTCTTGTTGTTATACTCATGCTGCTCGTTCCTGCATTGGCTGCTGCGGATTTATTTGGGTTGGGAATGCCGTGGGGCAACTCCTGGGGTCAGGCGTATAACGGCTGTGGAGGGTGTTGTGACCCCGGCCTGATGTCCTGCCCGTCCGTCTACATCGGATATGAGATTAGGCAAGGCAGAGAACGCAAACCTTTTAACTTTGGTTTAGACTTTGATCCTCCCCTAGGGGTAACCTACCGGTTGAATACTGATTTTTCAGATCCTGGCGGGTTGTGGCTCGGGATCTCAAAGTACTGCCAAATAGCCGACAAGGTAGGCATTATGGCTTCCGGCTGGTACCTGTTCCCTGCCGACGGCGATGCGGAAGAGAGCTACGGCTTCCCCAATGTGGCTGCCGGAAACAGGGTCTGGACTACTAAAAGATCGTGGGGGTGGATTGACGCAGCGATGGTTCTCGGCTCTCCGTGTGGGCTGAATCTCATAACAGGGTTTCGCTGGGATTCTTACAGCGTTGGACTCAGCAACCCCACCCCAACAAATCCGTCTCTCCCTTCACGTGGGACACCCTTGGACGAGGGTGATTTGACGATGAATTCGTACATCCCATTGATTGGGACGCAGTTCTGTTGCGGTGGGCCATGTTGTGGGCTGTTGGTGAGAGTACTGGGATTCCCATGGGTACCCGGCAACCTCACGTACGGAGAGACCGGTTTCCTGGGGATTACATCGAGACTGCGAGCAGAAGGCAATTATGATACGGCCTATTTTCTCGAAGTGTTCTCCGAATATTCCAGGAACTGCTTCGGCTTCGGATGTCTCGGTGTTTTCGCTCGGTGGAACTACCTTGATGTCAAGGGCCACACCAACCAGCAACTACATGTTGGTTTCGGCCCGATCAGGACATCATGGACCATTGGAGGAAGGGTAGCGCTCGACTTTAACCTGCCATTTTAAGGCCTCAACGCTTAATAAGATCGTTGCCGGGGGTCCATGACCGGGCTCCCGAAACGATATAGAGAAACTGCGACTCGTTTCTCAAACCTAACTTCCCAAGCGCCCCTAACCTGATGGTTGGGGGCCTTTTTTCTGGTCATAATATGCTGCCAGACGAGAGAAGAAGCTGCACCAGCTTTAAATCAATCAGACCTCTATTAATATTGCCTCTCATGAAGATTTTCTTCTTTTCGGATCTATACCCCCGCCACCATACCCCTACCTTTTTGAGAAAATGGAAATTTTGAAGAAAACTCTCCGATCAGATGCATTCCTGAGACAAGATTGTTGGGGAGTCAATCGGATGACAATGATCGAAGGACGTCCAGGAACTGGAAGATGGGACGTGGTTACGTTGATTTTGAGTTGTCAAACTTGTTCGCTCCGTTGCTCTTCTCCCTTGCCAATATCCGCTTCGTTGCCTCTTCAAACCTCTGCTCCGAGTCAGAGTCATCAAGCTGTTTAGCAAATTCTATTAAAAGGGAGTAATGCTCCTCATCATCAGGTTTTACCTTCTTTTTTCGGCTCATGATTGTGTAACCCCGCTTCGTTAATTACATGTTTGATAGGTGTGCAGATGCCGGATTATTTACG
>DATJPW010000224.1:0-11292 GCA_035506215.1 Desulfomonilaceae bacterium | reverse complement strand
TTCCTTTTTTTGACTTAGTTCGGTTACAGTCGCTTCAGACATGCACCGTGTTTCAATCATGGCACGCTCGAGACAGTCATCCTTTCAGACGGGTGCGGAGTACCTCTCTGAACCTCCGGTCCGTCAGCCTGTCCGGCGTTTAATTCCGAGGTTATGTATTAACAAAGCAACCGGACGGAGAAATGCGTGGGCGAACTTAGTGAAAGGCAGCAACAAAACGAGAGTCATTGCCGCCACAACGTGAATCAAAAACACAACATAGGCCCAGACAGACCCGGAAGGCAGATAGACCGTGATCTCAACTATAAATCCCGTAAAAGTAACCCCCCACAACATGCAGAGAAACAACCAGTCTGAGACAAGTGAATTAGCGAAATATTTGTCCGGCTGCCGTATTCTATTTACCAAGGCAACGCTTGTGCCGTACAGCACAAACAGACCTGCGATGGTACCCAACAACCGCATGGGATAATGAATCGCCACCTGAGAGAATGGGTCTTTGAACAGCAGATCAAGGCCGGTTGCTGACAGCAAGCCCAGGAATCCCCACATGATCGACAGATGGACGAAACGCCGCCCGAAATACCACGGTAGTGGCTCAGTGTCGCATTGGCCGAATCGACCCTGAACCGCTATCTCGTATACTACGGACTTCAGACCGGTCCAGAAACTCGATCGGGTACCTTCCTCATTTTGGGCAACACCCACATCAGTTGCTCTACCGGCAAGGGCCTTGGTGAGGCGTCTCGCCATAGTGACCAGACTTAGCGCGGCAATGATCCCGGCGAGGGTCATCACAGCTTGTCCAGTGTAATGGATGTAGTCCACTTTGATGAAGCTCCCCAATCTTAATGCGTCTGCAGGCATCGAGCCGTACCCCGCCAGCATGATAAGGGTAAGGACTGTGGCGATGGTGATGAGAAAACCGACGGTAAAAGTCTTGGAACTATACAGCCGACGGGCCAATGTGGTGGGATCGAACTGTGATATCATGTACCTACGTGCCGCGGCCACGAACTCGCCAGGCTCCGCCTGCCTGGGGCAGGTGGCTGAGCAGTCCGCACAATAGTAACAGAGCCACATCTCTTTACTCGCGATCAATCGGCCTTTCATGCCTAATTGTGCGTATCTGATGAATTTTCGGGGAAACCTGGCTCCTTCGTCAGTTAGAGAACAAACAGCAGTGCAGTTCCCGCAATTGAAGCAGGCTCTTATATCCGAACTACCGTAGCGTGACAATTCGTCAATGAACAAGGGATCTACCGTGTGGGACATTGTTTACTCCTCCAGCAATACGTACTGGAAGTAGTCGCCGCTTTGTTCGCCTTCCGCCACTTTTCCATACTTTTTCATGGAAGTGAGGTGCCACAGCACCTGGTGAGAAAAGATCCCGGTCTCTTGCGCTATTTCCGGCACTGTCTTGGGAGCAAGAGAAAGCGTTTCCGTGAGTTTTTTCCTGATCACTCTATTTTGTTTCATCCTCTCTCTTACGGCATGGATAGTTTCTTTGCGAGCCTCCCTCAGTTCCTTGAGCTTCTCTCGCTTCTCCTGATCTGTCATTTGTATCTCCCATGACTTCTACTGAGCTGCAATGGCGTCCACCATGGCCTCGAACTGATCTAAGGTCCAACCGTTCACGTTTATTGCCCGACGTGAGCACACCGCCGCACAGCTTCCGCAGCCCATGCAAAGCGCAGGGTTTACCAGCGCCTTTTGTTCCTTCCTCCCATTCACTTCCACATTCGTCAGCATCAAGGCTGCTTCATAGCCGCACTCTTCAAGGCACAGCCCGCATCCATCACATAATGCCGTATCGACCTGAGCCACGAATGGCTCCAGTTCCACGTATCCCTTGCCTAGGGTGATTGCCGCCTTCGAAGCGGCAGCCGTTGCGGAGGCGCAGCTTTCTGAGATATCGCGAGGCCCCTGAGCAGTTCCGGCCAAAAGTAGTCCATTTACCGACATCTCCACGGGTCTGAGTTTGGGGTGGACCTCTTGAAGGAACCGGTCGGTTCCCATCGGCAGTTTGAAAACATCTACAAGGTCCGAGATTTCGTTAGGCATCATACCGACCGAAAGGACAACCAAATCTACGAGGGCTTCGATCTCCTCGCCAAATGTGAGCGTGTCCTTCACTCTGATCTTAAGAGGATGGCCGGTCTCGGGAGCAGCTTTCTCAACCACCGGCGGAGAGTCCGCCGTGAACCTAAAAAACAGCACTCCTTTATTGGATGCGTCCTCGTAATACTTCTCGTGTCCCCTGCCGTACGTGCGAATATCCTGATAGTACTCGTAAACATTCACGTCCGGGAAACGATCCTTTATCGCGTTTGCCGCTTGGAGGGTTGCTGTGCAACAAACCCTTGAACAGTAGTCATTCACTTTCCCATCAGGCTGAGGTTCATGGATTCCATCTACTTGTCTGCTTCCCACGCAATGGATTAGGGCAACATCTCGCACTGGCCGACCCTGTACCTCGAGTTTTCCGCCGTTGGAGCTGTCAACGGACAGCAATTTAATCAGATCCGGCAAGGTGATCACTTGTGGCGACTCGCCGTATTTATATTCCCCCTGCTGTGGCATATAGTTCTTGAAACCCGTGGCCATCACGACGATCCCCGCTTTGATCTCTCGGTTGTCTTCTTCCGCCGAACCCCAGTCTGAGCAGACAGCACATCCCTCGAATGGTAGAAATACCACTCTCTTATCAACAGGGCCGGTATTGCTAGAGGCAACCTCAGTTTTTCTCCTAACTTGAACGAGAAAATCGCCTATTGTTCCCTTGCTGGATACGACTTCGGCCTGCGTTAAGACAGTGATGTTCGGGGCATGTACTACTTCCGTCACGAGTTCCACCAACAGATCTTCAGCCCTCTCTTCCGTCGGATAAATTCGATCAAGCTGGGCCGTGTGCCCTCCCAGGAATGGAGATTGCTCTACCAGCGTCACGCCGATGCCTTGTTTTGACAGCCTCTGAGCGGCAGTGAGCCCGCTTATTCCCCCTCCGATCACCACCGCATGAGAATAAGCATCCACCCGAATTGGTTCCAGGGGCTGAAGACGAACCGCTTTTGCAACGGCAGCAGAAACCAATCTGATTGCCTTTTCAGTTGCCTTCCCCGGGTCATCATGATGGACCCAGCTCACTTGCTCTCTTATGTTTGCGTGTTCGTACAGGAACGGATTGTGATCGCCTCTCTTCAGCGCATTGCGGAAAGTCAGCTCATGAAGTTTCGGCGAACATGATGCGACAACGACACCATAAAGATTCTCTTTCCGCAGATCTTCGAGGATCATCTCCTGCCCGGGATCGGAACACATGAACATGTTAGTGCGGGCGACTTTGACTTCGGGTATTTTTTCGATCTGTTCAGCGAGCTTTTGCACGTCCACCACATCAGAGATGTTGCCCCCGCAGTGGCAGATGTAGACCCCTATCCGAGGTTTGTCCGATTGGATGTTCTCGAGTTGTTTTTTTTCTTGCGCTTCCGCGGGCATATAGTCTCCCCTGCCTTAGTAAAGGAATTGTGATACGTGTGCCAGATCACCGCGCTGCCGGTTCAGCGATCCCTTCCTCCTCCCAATTGCTCTTTCTAGTTGCGAGCGTGGATGCCGTACCCAACGATGCTAGGTAGTTGGCGGCCTCCATTGCTGCAGAACCTGCCTCAGCTATGGTATCCACAATGTCCTTTGGACCAGACGCCGTGCCTGCCGCAAAGACCCCGTGTTGAGCTGTTAGCCCCGGCGCCGCATTGGGTCTCGGACAAAAAATAAAGCCGTCCTCTGCTCGGCCTACGTCAATGAATTCCTGCGGATTGCACCCTGGTAACATGCCCAGTGAAAGGACTACCAGATCATGCTTTCGTTCCGCCACACGGCCGTCCTCTTCCATGAGCTCCACTCGGACACTCAGGTTATGGTCCTCGTCTTTCCCAATTTTAGCGATCTTGGCCTTCACAAATTCTATGCCCATAGCCTTGGCATTCTGATAAAACTCTTCGTAGCCTTTGCCAAAAGCTCGAATGTCCATGTAATAAATGGTCACTTCCACAAGAGGAAGAGCGCCTGAAAGCAGCATTGCCTGCTTGATTGCGTACATGCAGCAGACCCGAGAGCAATAAGGGACCCCAATACTCTGATCACGGGACCCGGCGCACTGCACGTAAGCCACGCTTTCAGGAATCTTGCCGTCTGATGGTCGAATTACTCGTCCGTATGGACCGTGAGGAGCCAAGAGCCGCTCCATTTGAAGGGAAGTCAGGACGTTAAGATTCCCTTCGGCCAGATACTGTTTCTTGGCGTCCTTTGGGCTAAGCTGAAATCCTGTGGCTAAGATAATGACCTTGGCTTCCAGCACTACTTCATGAGGCGGCTGGTAATAGTCCACTGCGCCGGTGGGGCAGACCTTCTCACACGATCCGCAAAGCATACAGTTATCCTTATCCAGCACCGCTATTTGCGGAATAGCCGTTGCGAACGGCACATAAACGGCCTTCCTCGCCCCCATTCCGCCCTCAAATTCATGTGGCACATCTACAGGACAAACGTACTCGCACTGGCGACACCCTATGCAGAGCCGCTCGTCTACATACCTGGGCTTTCGTGTGAGTTTGGCCCTGAAGAACAAGCCGTCCCGTGTGATGGAGCCTACTTTCGTGTAGGTAAAGATTTCTATGTTTGGGTGATGTGCCGCTGCAGCCATCCGTGGCGTGGTGATGCAACTTGAACAGTCGAGGGTGGGAAACACCTTGCTCAGTGCTATCATTACCCCGCCTATGCTTGGCTCTTTTTCCACTACGGCAACTTTGAACCCCTGATCTGCCAAATCCAGGGCCGATGTGAGCCCGCCTATGCCCCCGCCAACGACAAGGGCATCAAACTGTAGAGCAGAACTTTTCATCTCCACTCAGTTTCCCACTTCCCCTTTCTGCGGAAGGCCGATTTCTTTCAGAAGGGCGTTCATTTCTCCAACTTCTTTCAAAAACGCCTTTGTACAAACGGTGCATATGGCCGTGAGCTTGATCCTTCGGCGGTCATAGCCTTCCGCCTTCATCTTGGCGACCACCCTGTCCATTCGCGAGGCCAGCCGGTGATAGGCGCCTTTATAGGGACATTCCTCACCGCACGTCATGACGATGATGCCGCCTATCCCCTTGTCCAGCGCTCGAAAATAGAACTGCTCGGGAAGCATTACCGGAGCCGGAATCCGCAGGACGTAGGTATTGGTCGGATACGACAAATGTGCCTGCCCTACCGTATCAGCCCCGGGATAGGCACATGCCACGGTCGCCAAAATGAGAATCTTAGCCTCTGCTGCGTCTGAGGAAGTAGCCATATCTATGCTGTCTATTTCTTTCTGGTGACGAAGATCCGGTCGTACCCGTCCGCCTCAATAGCTCCTTGATATTCATGGCCCACTTTCTGCGCCCACGCCGGAATGTCCCTTTTCGTGCCCGGATCATTGGAGAGGATCTCCAAAACCTCACCCACCTTGACCTGCCCGATTCCCTTTTTTGCCTCCAGAAGAGGTCCCGGGCAGGCGCTGCCTCTCGCGTCAACCACTCTAGCTGCCGTGATATTGGCCAACTCTGCGTTATTCATAAATTTTCCTCCTAGGCTCTCTTGGCTTCGTTTGTTTGTCCATTTGATTGAGCAAGCGGCGTGCCACTTCACGGGTCGGACAGTTCGTTGGAAATAAGCACCAATAGAATCAACTAGATATAGATCGGCATCGTTCGATCCTGGGCATAGGAGATGTCGCTTCCTCTTGAAAAATATGTAAACAAAGGTTAACCTGTTGACTATGGTTTACGTTAACGTTTAGCCTTGGCGAATACGGTGCCCCGATGAATCAAGAAGAGATGATTGGTTTCTGGAAGACAGTCGTAGATACAATGATGGACGGTCTGATAGTGGTTGATTCGGATGGAATGATAGTAGCCGTCAACCGTGCCTCTGAAGAAATCACCGGCTATACGCGAGAAGAACTTATCGGAAGCCCCTGTACCATACTCAACTGTGACCAGTGCACTATCCGTCAGGCCGAGGGAGCGTTTATGTGCGATCTGTTTGAGACAAAGCAAATTGACAAGCGCAGATGCGCCCTTACGAGAAAAGACGGGACCGTCCTTCCTGTAGTGAAGAACGCCGCCGTCTTGAGCGGGAATGACGGGAAGGTCAGCGGCGGTGTGGAAACCATCACTGATCTCAGTGGGATAGTGGCCAGGGACCTGAAGATAGCCAGACTGAGTTCAATGTTGAAACGTAAAGACAGTTTTCACGGGATCATCGGAAAATCCCGGCCCATGCAGGATGTTTTTGACCTCATCGCTGACGCGGCTCAGTCTTTTGCTCCCATAATCATTTATGGAGAGAGCGGGACTGGGAAAGAATTGGTCGCCGCTGCTATACACAGGCTGGGCACGCGCAAGCACGGTCCATTTGTTAAAGTTAATTGCGCGGCCTTAACAGAATCGCTCTTGCAAAGCGAGCTGTTCGGACACGTTAAGGGTGCTTATACTGGCGCAGATAGAAACAGAAAGGGACGCTTTGAGCTGGCGGATGGAGGGAACATTTTTCTGGATGAAATCGGAGACATCCCACTCTCCATGCAGGTGAAAATTTTGCGGGTTTTGCAAGAGAAAGAATTCGAGCGAGTTGGGGACAGCAAACCAATAAAAGTGGATGTCAGAATTATATCAGCAACCCATCGGGATCTCTCCGAAATGATTGCCCGGAACGAGTTCAGGGAGGACCTGTTTTATCGTCTCAACGTGATCCCCATCCGTTTGCCCCCTTTAAGAGAACGGCGGGAAGATCTTCCATTGCTGATTGAACATTTCATTGAGAAGAACCGTTTCAAAACCGGTAAGGACATAAGAGGAATCAGCGAGGAGGCCATGAGCTTGCTAATGTCTTACTCCTGGCCTGGTAATATTAGGGAATTGCTCAATGCCATTGAGTATGGTTTCGTGGTGTGTCGGCAAGCGTACATAGATGAGGGGCATCTGCCTGAAACTATTAGGAAGTGGAGATCGCCGCGTCTAGTTTCCAGAGACAATCAAAGGGACCGGATCGTCGAAGTAATGAGGCGGGCGGGCGGAAAGAAAATCGAGGCGGCACGCCTTCTCGGGATCTCCAGGCAAGCCCTCTGGAAAAAGATGGTGAAGTTGGGGATCAAACAGGAATTTACTTTCAATGGTCACGAGGCCGATCTGTAGGCCTCAAGACGGCATTCTTGATCGTTTTCCCGGCTTGAACGCCATAAGGGAATGAAGGTTGCTGAATTACTTTCTGAAAATGGAGTTGATGAGGTTCGGACTAGAATGGATCTTGAAGGAAAGGGCGCCGGATATGCCTTGGAAGCCCAGGGAATGGACGCTTTCATTACTGAGGCGGTAACCCTGAAAAAATTACTTTCCCAAACAAGCAAAGATGGGGGAAGCGTTTCGTCCCAGTCTTGAAATTTTTCAACTCGTAACGGTGGAGGTTTCGGGCTATGCCTAAGAAAGCCATCTCTATGGATACCCTTATACAGAGAGTGAAGAATCACCCGCACATCTCGAAGGCTGGCATGATCTTGTGTCACAACGGAATTGTTCGGGAGTCGGACCGGTCTGGTTCGAGAAATGTTCGCGCCTTACGAGTGGCGGTTGACGAGGAGAAGATTAGAGATATTGTGTTGTGGGCAAAATCCCAGCAAGGAATCATTGAGGTGGTTGTTGAAGCGCTGCAGGGGGAATTTGGCGTTGGAGACGACCTGATGTATGTGGTAGTAGCGGGAGATGTGAGGGAGAACGTGTTTCGGGTCATGCGTGAAGTCGTAGAAAGGATCAAGCAAGAAGGGGTTTCCAAAACGGAGATCTACGCCGATTGATTCCCGGTGCGTGCCGAGGGTTCACCAACTGGCCGCGAGAACAGTTTTGTCTATGCAGAAGAAAGGCACCATTGATCCAGCGGGTATTCTCTCTGTGCCTTCAGGTATAAGGCAAAGGCCGCCGGCTCTGGCCATAGAGATCAGACGTCTCTTCATCCGCAAGGGTTCAAGGCTGAATTCTTCCGAATCCCTTAAGACTCCGCAGTGGACGATCTGGGTCCAGTCTTTCTGACCTGTTAGTTCCTCTGAGAGGCGCCCATAAAGCTTCGGATAGGGCCAGGACTCAGATCCAGACATTCGGAGTATTGCTGGCAACACAATCGTCAAAAAGGCCGCTTCATTCGAAGGCGGGCCACCCGGAAGGCAGAAGACAGCTTTGCCGCGCCGCCTGGCCATTGCAACAGCCTTACCGGGCCCCATTCTCACTCTATGAAAAAGAATTTCCCATCCAAGTGATTCAAGCACCTTGACAATAAGATCTCTTTCGCTCTTCCAAGCCCCTCCTGATGTGACAAGAACATCAGCTGCGTCAGTCAGAGCGTCTACACTCTCGGCGATCCCTTGAAAGGAGTCTCCGCAGATTTTGATGTCGCTAGGCAGGCTGTGAGACAGTAACCATGCTTCCTGCAGTGCGAGGTTGCTCGCATATATTGCGCCACGCCTCTGTGTCATTCCGGGCAGCAACACTTCATCACCGATCCCAAGCAGAGACACTTTCGGCCGCCGGAATACTTCCACTTCAGTAACCCCTCCGGCGACCATCAGACCGACAACAGTGGGTGTAAGCTCCTGATTCGGCTTGGCAAGCATTTCTCCGGCTTGTACATCCTCACCTTGAGTTAGGATGTTACGTCCTACATGAGAGTTCGCGCGAGCCTCTACCAAGCCCCCATGAAGTAGCGTGAACTCTTCCGCGAGGACGGCATTGGCCCCTTTGGGCAAGAGAGCGCCGCTGAGTACTCTCACCGCCAGACCGGCGCTGACCTCGTGCTCTGAGTTGTCCCCCGCGGCAGCGGTTGATACTACCTGGAGAAACACCGGATGGTTCGCTGATGCTGTGGCTAAGTCATCAGATATGACAGCGTATCCATCCTTGACCGACACATCTGCAGACGGGCTGTCTATAACAGAACGTACTTCCCTGGCAGCAACCCTGCCTACCGCTCGGTTGACGGGAATTACTTCATGGTTCATCGCCACCACATTGGCCTGGCTGAGCCGGACCGCATCTAGAAAACTTATGTCATTCATAATAGATAGCAGAATGCCTTTCTAGCCGAAGTCGATTCCCCGGGGCGCCGACTCCATAAACCTGTTCTCGTCGAGTGACCGGCAGCAAGCTCCGCGGAACTTCCGGTGCAAATTTTTCGTTTGGGCTCGGCTCCTTATCAGAGGCTGCCAAGCTTCTTCATTTTTCTCCAGAGAGTCGTCTTGTCAATGCCCAACTCAATAGCTGTGGCTATCTTCTTCCCTTCGTTCCTCGCAAGCGCTTCCCTGATGACCCGAGCTTCGATTTCGGCAAGGGTCAAACCGGTCGAGAGAGGCTCTTCTTTCTCGCCCGGGTCCCTAAGGACCGGCGGCAGTTGTCCAAGGCGGATCAGACCGCCGTGGCAGAGTATGAATGCATGCTCTATTGCGTTCTCCAACTCCCTGATGCTGCCCGGCCAATCGTATCTCATAAAAGCCCTGAGCGCCTCTTGAGACAGGCCCGCAATGTCCTTTCCCCTGAGTCTATTCATACGGTCCACGAAGTGTTGGGCCAGCAAAGGGATGTCTTCCTTACGTTCGCGAAGGGGCGGGAGCGTCACCTTGAACACTTGAATTCTATAGTAGAGGTCCTCGCGGAAATTGCCGGCATCGACCATGGATTTGAGGTCCTTGTTCGTTGCCGCAACAACTCGCACGTCGCCCGCTACGGCCTCGGTTCCCCCCAAAGGCTGAAAGCTCTTATCCTGAAGCACTCGCAACAGGCGTACCTGCAGGGCAGGGCTCACGTCAGCAATTTCGTCGAGAAAAATGGTCCCTCCCTGAGCTTGAGCGAAGCGACCCAGCTTGTCACGCTTGGCATCGGTGAATGCACCTGCTTTGTAGCCGAAAAGCTCGGATTCCAGAAGTGTGTCCGGAATGGCCCCGCAATTGACGATCACCAGCGGCCCTTCGCGTCTAGCCGACAGATTATGGATAGCCTTTGCCATGAGCTCCTTGCCTGTACCGCTTTCACCCTCGATAAGAATAGTGCTGTCGCTCATCGCGACATCGGGCAATATGTTAAATATCTCCCGCATCTTTTGATTTCTGGAGATGATATCCTCAAAGCTGAATGACTTTTCCACTTCCTTCCTTAGTGCTTCCACCAATGTGAGATCCCGGAAGGTCTCAACTCCTCCCAGCACCTTTCCACGGTCGTCTTTCAAGACCGCAGTACTGATGCTGATAGGGACGCGCGTGCCATTGGCTCGCACAATGAAAACCGCCCGATTCACTGTAGGTTTTCCGGTGAGTACGGTCTTTTTGAGCGCGCAGTCAGCCTCGCAGATTTCGGCGCGAAACACTTCACAACACGGTTTGCCTAGAGCTTCCTCCTCGGAAACTCCAGTGATCTGCTCTGCTGCCTTGTTAAACGACGTCACAATAAAATTTTCGTCAACGGTGAAAACTCCATCCGCAATGGAATTCAGGATCATACTTATTTCGGTCTGACTCAGATCTTTTTGTACGCTCAAGACGCCTCCCAAGTGTTGGAAGTGAATTTCTGCACAATGCAACTATCTATTGTAACGCATACGGTGCATTCTGCAATAGGCTGTGGCCCAGCACAACTTCCCAAAAAATGACAACCCCATGAAATCAGGCTGTTACATCTACGCCATAACTTGGCACGGAAGTTGAAAAAAGCGGCATGGGGTAATCATGAGAGTAGCTATCCCGGAACATCAAGGCAGAGTAGCGCCGGTCTTTGACTCATGCAGGAGGATCCTGATTGTCGTGCAGGACCATGACAGAGACGACCAAGTAGCGGATCAGGATTGGTCCGCGCTGCAGCGGGCAACCCGCCCGGGAAGACTCAGAGAACTAGCAGTTGATCTGCTCATCTGTGGCGGCATTAGCTGCTGGATGGAAGATCAGATACAGCGTTGCCAGATTCGTCTCATCCCCTGGATTGCAGGGGAAATTTGGGAAGTATTGACGGCCCTACGAGAGGGTCGGATTTCTGACCCCTGTTACTTGATGCCCGGACGGCGACGGTGCCGGAGAGGGCGAAGGTTGGACAGCCTTGAGGGCTGCATCAGACAATTACCGGACTTTCGGAAAGGAGCATGACTATGCCGGGATTCGATAGAACTGGACCATTAGGATCGGGTCCCCGAACCGGATGGGGACGGGGTAGGTGTGGAAGCTATGCAGCAGAGGCATCG